>JAGYMT010000479.1 GCA_018400335.1 Kiritimatiellia bacterium
GTTGCCGCCTTTGTTTGGAAGAGGTTTTGCAAGAGCCTCTGTTCTCATACTTACAACATGTTGTTGTTAATTTTTTGATAAGCGCTCAGGTAGTCTGGATCGGTTAACGATTACGCGCGACGATTACGGCAGACGATTAAGAGACCTCTCATCGTAATCCGTAATCGTCGCGCGTAATCGTCGGCCGAGCTCCCACCCGGCGTGGTGCACCTGAGTAGTTACATTTTTTGATAAGCGCCTAAACGACGTGCTTCTTGCATATCTTGCGAAAGTGATAGCCGAAAATCGACAGAACAATCGCATCCTGCATAAGCCGCGGGCGGCGGAACTGAGTCCAGAGAATCAGCTTCCAGTAGTGGAAGCGGCCTCGGCCCACGATCCCGAGCTTGTAAAACGAACGAAAAAGGGCATAGACATGGGAGATTCGGAAACGTCCCCGCACTTCGCCGGGCTGGTACTCGCTGAGAAAGGTTCTCAGCCGCCGGTAATAGTGCTCGGGCGAGTATATCTGATCCAAGATCTTCCGATACCCGTCTTTCAGAGTTGCCATGCTCATCGCGGGAACTATGTTGGTGGTGCCGTCCACATTATCCCCTGACCCCTGCGCGCACAGTCTGCCTTCCTTCTTCATGCGCTCGTAGAGACGGGTTCCCGGAGGCGCCTGCAGGAGTCCGACCATCGCGGTCACTATTCCGCTGTTCTGAATGAAGTCAATCTGCCGCTGGAAGATTGACGGCTGGTCGTGATCGAAACCGACTATGAAGCCGCCCTGCACCTGCAGCCCGGCCCTCTGCATGCGCTTGACATCAGCCACCAGGTCCCGATTACTGTTCTGCGCCTTGCTGCACTCGGCGAGACAGTTGTTATCGGGTGTCTCGATGCCGACAAACACCTTATTAAAGCCGGCTTTCACCATCAGCTCCATCAGCAGCCGGTCGTCGGCCAGATTGATTGAAGCCTCCGTGAGAAACTGGTTTCCGCGTCTATTCTTTCGCCACCCGGCCAGGGCCGGAAGCAGGTCCGTCTTCACATATCTCTTGTTTCCTATGAAATTATCGTCCACGAAAAACACCTCGTCGCGCCAGCCCATTGAGTAGAGGCTTTCGAGCTCGGCGATTATCTGCGCGGAAGTCTTCGTGCGCACGCGGTGGCCGAGCATGGCGGTGATGTTGCAGAAATCACAGTTGAACGGACAGCCGCGCGAAAACTGCATCGCCATCGTGGCATAGCGTCTGAGGTCAAGAAGATCCCACCGGGGACAGGGTGTCCGGGTCATGTCCGCGAATTCGGAGGACTCGTAGACGCGCTTCGGGCAGCCGCGCTCCAGGTCGTCGAGAAACGGCGGCAGGGTGAGTTCCGCCTCGTTAAGAATGAAATGATCCACCTGCGCAAACTGCGATTGCTCGACATTGAACAGCGGACCGCCTGCAACGACGCGAAGCCCTGCATCCTTGCAGCGCGTCACGAGCAGGTGCGCTGGTTCGCGCTGCACAATCATGGCGCTGATGAACGCACAATCCGCCCATGCCAAATCCTTTTGGGTGAGACTTCTCACGTTCGTATCCACGAGGCGCAGCGACCAATGCGGGGGCAGCATGGCTGCCACGGTGAGCAGACCCAGAGGGGGCAGCGCGGCCCGCTTGCCGATAAACTCAAGCGCGTGCCTGAAACTCCAGAAAGTGTCAGGAAACTCGGGATATATGAGAAGAACATTCATAAATTATGCGATTCTGCGCCACATGATCGAGAACACACTGCTCTATCAATTGCCATAAGTATTTCATATCTTCCGGCTGATGTCAATACACCGCACCGATCCGCGGCGATTCGCATTATGACATGGCCGCCCGCCGCCTTGCGTGTCCGCCATAGCGGCCTTGGCGACGGCGGGTGCGGCAGGCGCCGGAGATTGGGGTGAAAAGGCACAGCTTTTCACACCAATCTCCCG
>JAGYMT010000048.1 GCA_018400335.1 Kiritimatiellia bacterium
CCAAAACGAATTTCAAATATATTTGGCTAGTCTTCCGCGGCGGGGGAGGCGGCGGGCAGCAGCGAGTCAAGATCCACCCCGGCATTCCTGAGTTTCTTCGCGACGGCCTCGTTAGATGGGTTAACCGAAAAACTGAACGTCCACCATTCCGCGGCCTCGGCATCTCGTCCGAGCGCTTCAAGTATGTCGCCAAGGTGTTCGGCGATAGTCGGGTCGCCCGGCATGAAGAAAAGCGCGTTTTCGACGTGATCGAGAGCGAGCCCGTAATTTCCCTTCATGTAATATATCCAGCCCAGCGTGTCTATGAAGGCTCCGTTATCGGGGTCCAATTCCAGAGCATGTCCAACGTATTCGAGGGCTATATCCAGGTTGATTCCCCGTTCGGTCCACATGTATGCGAGGTAGTTGAGCGCCTCGGGATTGTTGCTGTCCAGCGCTATGGATCGGGCGAGCATCTGCTCGGCTTTTTCCAGATTGCCCGTTCGCTCCAGGGCTGCACCGTAGTGGAAGAAGAACTCGGCATTGAGCGATATACCCCTGTGGCGGAGGGCGAGCGCTTCAACCTGCGCGAATTCCTCCGCTGCTTCCGCAAACAGGCGATTGTTGTAGAAGATGAGCGCGAGGTAATAGCGGGCATCCGGTTCGTCAGGCACGATGGCGACGGCCTCCTTCATAACTGCGATGGCATCATCACTCCGGCCCTGATCCATGAGCAGCGATGCGAGTCCGACGTGGAGGTCTGTGATGGAAGGATCAATTTCGATGCCCCGGCTATAGTAGGCGGCCGCCTTGTCGCTCATCCCTGCACGATGGGCCGCCATTCCGAAATCGAGGAACTGCCCCGCGTTGATGATTGAGCTGTCGTCGGCTTCAACAATGCCGATGAGGCTGTCGAACGCGCCTATCGCCTCCTCGTCATTGCCCGCCATGAGATAGGTGCGGGAGAGGAGATTGAGGAGCTCGGTGTTGCCGGGCAGCTTTTCAAGGCCTTTAAGCAATGCCGCTGACGCCTTTTCCGGGTCTTCGCCGATATACATGCGGGCGAGCTGGAGATACGGAAGGGGATTGACGCCTGATATGCCGGTGGCCATGTTGTAGTGCTTAGCCGCGTTTTCCCTGTCATCCATAGCCTCGTAGAGTTCGCCCAGGTAGCAATAGACTTCCGCGTTGTCCGGCTCGCCCGTAACCACCTTTGTGAGTGACGTAATTGCCCGGTCCTTGTCGTCGAGCGCCATATAGCAGAGAGCCAGTTTCTTGTGGACCTGTATGTCGTCTGGGGTCGAAACGGACAGGCGCTCCAATATCTCAGCCGCCTTCGGAAGGTCCCTCTTCATGATATAGAGGTCGCCAAGCCTGTGGAGGTAGTCGGGCGTGAGGTTGTCGAACGGCTGTTGTGCCGCCTCGCTGTAGAAAAATATGGCCTGATCAAGTTGTGACACGGCCTCTTCCGGATCGGCGGAATGAATGGCGCGGGTATGCAGGTCGCCGAGGTGCCGCAGGATCGGCAGGATGTCGTCAACCTTTCCGATGGCCTCTTCAAGAACGGCGAGTTCGCGCTTCTTGTCGCCGCGCCCGGCGTGAATGGACGAGAGCCTGAAATAGGCAACGCTGTCGCGCGGGTTAAGCTCGATAGCTTCGAGAATGGTGCGCTCTGCATCGTCGAGACGCTTGAGGGTCTGGTACAGGCTGGAGAGGTACAGGCGCGCCTTTCCCGAGCCCGGATTCCTGGCGCAACATTGCTCCATCACCTCCGCCGCCTGATCCATCTGGCCGCGTTTGATGTGATAGGAGGCCATGCCCAGGTGGGCGGAAAGGCTCTCCGGCTCAAGCTCTGCGGCGGCGGCATAGTGCGCCAGAGCTTCGTCGTCCGACATGCCGTCAAGAATGAGACCGATGCTGAAATTCGCCAGCGCTTCGGCCAGCGCTTCCTGGTCGTGCGCGACCATCAGGTCGTCATCCAGCGGAGAACTGTCCGGGCCCGTCCGGACAATTGTCCGGCACCCGGCGCAGAGCAGCGCCGCGATGGAGCAGATATTGAGGAAAATTACAGATCCGTGCCGCATGGCCTGTTATCACGGGCCATCATTTATTGATGTTTTTGTGACGATCCGCCTTCAAACGCTTGCTGCGTTTGTGCTTAGACATCTTCTTGTCGCGCCATTTTTTTACTGAGCCCATTTATCTCCTTTCATTATGAAACTTACACCATGTCTGCCGGCTATGCAATAACCTTGTTCAGCGGGATCTCGATTATTCCCTCCGCCCCGGCAGACTTGAGGCGCGGGATAATCTCCCTCACGATATTTTCCTGTACCACGGTTTCAACGGCAACCCATCCGGAAGTGCTCAGCGGGTTAACCGTGGGTGCGTGAAGGGCCGGCAGGATTTTGGCGATGGCCTTGACCTTGCGGGCCGGCACGTTCATCTTGAGAAGACCGGCGGTTTCAGCCGCCAGTGCGCCTTTGAGGAGTATGGCGAGCTGTTCGATCTTCGTCCGCTTCCATTTGTTTTTCCACGCCGCCTTGCATGCTATCAGCCTAGTGGTTGACTCCAGAACCGTGGCCACTATCCTGAGATTATTTGCGCGCAGCGAAGACCCGGTCTCGGTCAGCTCAACGATGGCGTCGGCCAGTTCGGGCGCTTTGACCTCGGTGGCGCCCCATGAGAATTCCACCTCGGCGCTTATGCGGTGCTTCTCTAAAAAGCGCCGGGTAAGCCCCACGGCCTCCGTTGCGATTCGCTTGCCCTTCAAGTCCTTTATGACCGTGATGGGCGAATTGTTCGGAACGGCAACGACCCACTTGACCGGACGCATCCCCTGCTTCGCATAGATGAGCTCGGCAACCTCGACGACGTCCGACCCGTTTTCGACGATCCAGTCGTGCCCGGTTATGCCCGCATCGAGAAACGCATGCTCGACATAGCGGCTGATTTCCTGGGCGCGGATGAGCCGCACCTCAAGCTCGGGATCATTGACTGAAGGCACATAGGAGCGCGACCCCGTCGCCACGGTGAACCCCGCATTCTTCATCAGTTGAAAAGTAGACTCCTGAAGGCTGCCCTTCGGAAGTCCAAGCACAAGTTTTTCCATAGATATTCCTGTCTTTGTTTTATAAAACAGCGGGAATTATAGCCATACCCGCCTCGCTGTCCATCACGAAATTACCGTCCCAGCCATTTTTTGAGCAGCTTCTCGCCTTCCTGAATTCCTCTTTCGATCAGTTCTTTGTCCTCGCCGGAGGCCTTTTCCTTCAGTTTTTCGAGCCCCGCAGCCGCGGCGGTGCGCGCGGCTTCTTCCAGAAATCGGCTCTTGTCGAACTCCGGCTTCTTGACCGTTCCGGTGACGGGGAGGGTGATGCTTCGTCCCTCGAGATAGCGATACGCGCTTTCGCCCACCATTCCGGGCGTGAAGGGCAGCCGCGCGACATAGTCCAGCGTTCCGTCAAGGCCGGCTGAACCCGAGATAATTATATCGAACCCGCCGGCCTTAAGCGTGAGCGGATCGGTGTGTATTCTCCCGTTGCGGTGCGTGGATTGCACATCCTGATCCGGCACGGTCAGCGTCTCATCCTGAAGGTTTGCGAGCGAGAGTATGTCGAAAAGCATTCCTGCCGACCCGAACGATACGTTTCTGAATGAGGAGATGCAGTCGAACTCCACAAGCGACGGATCCGGCTTGCCGAAGGGGAATCGGAACCGGTTCATCTGCGCGCTCACGGAACCCGTTGAGACGGCGCAACCCCTGAGCAACGGGCTTATGAACGCGAGCATTTCGTTCACCATTCCGTCGGTGAGCCGCACTCCCTGCAACACGCGGGTGTTGTCCGGGATTGCAGCCACGAGCGGGTCCCCGGCCGCATTCACGCGTAACGGGAGAAGAAGTTTCCCCTCGTTCACCGCCGTTTCGACATCAAGCTCGGCCAGGGCGCGGTCCAGACGGAACGGCAGCTTGATGCCGCTGAGTTGCATTCCCATCAGGTTTGCCGACTCAAGGGCCAGCAGGAAATCGGCGCTGGTCCCCGCCAGCCGTTCGTCAGGCGAGCCGATGCGCGGCGCCGAAAGGCGCCCCGTGACGCGAAGGCTCTTATCGAGCGAGAGCTTGGTCTCGTGGCGGAAGGCAAAAGGCGCGAGGTTGATGTCGAGATCGCTAATATTCAGGGTGTCATCCGTCAGAGAGCATTTCATGGAAGCCGCGATGTCGCCGGAGAGGTCGAGATCTCCTTGCGGGCCGCCCAGCGCGCTCATGAGCGGCATGAGACGGGCGAAGCTGGATTCCATCTTGATCGCCGCGGTCTCGATTGAGAGGCCGGCATCCGGGACGTTACGGATGCCGCTGCCGCGCAGGGTGAGGGAGCCCATGTCCGAGTTGAATCCGACTGACAACATTGGTATGCCGCGCAGCTTCGTCCCTTCATCAATCTCAGTATCCGCGTTCAATTTGAGCAGCGCGGCATTCAAGACAATGGGGGCAGGGGTCATTCCGGTCAGAGTTGAATTCGAAAGCGATCCGTGCAGGGAGAATGCCGCGGTCCCGGCGCCGGAGAGTGAGATTTCCGTTTGGAGCGCCAGCATTCCTGATGCTGACCTGCCTGCGGCTTCTATGAACTTGGCAACCTCTCGGGAGATTTTCGCAAGATCAGCCGTGGCGGATAGTTTTGCCGACTTCATATCAGCGGCGCCGCGGAGCGAGAGAGGGCTGGAAATGAGTTCGAAAGCTTCTATGCTGAACACCTCTTTCCCGGCGTTGCCCTTCACGGACAGCGAAACGGGGTGGGGGAATGCGATTTCGCGTCCGCTGCGGAGCGCCGCCAGTTCATTAGCGGAGAGCGTGGCGTCGAAAATGATTAAGCCGTTTGAAGAAGCAAGCGAGGCGGCGAGGTCAAGCGATCCTTTTGAGAGGGAGAAGTCCTTGTCCATCTTCAGTGTGGCGGGCAGGAGTTTCGCCGCCTCGGCGGCATCCAGCCGGCCTGTTGCCGAGATGTTCAGGTCCGGGATTTGTCCTGCGGCTTGCGGGAGCGCCGTTGAGCCGCTGATGTCTGCATCGAGCAGTTCGGACGTAAGGACGCAACGCGCTATTTCTATTGCGTGCCCGGCCCGCCTGACATCGAACTCCAGCGTGACCTGCTTGAACGACGGAGTGTCGGTTCCGAGGATTCCGCCTGCCGCGGCGAGGTCGGACAGCTCAACGGATCCGCTGGCCTTCAGCGAGGAGGCGCCTTTCATCGCAGCGCTTACTCGCAAGCCGGCAAGTCCGCGCAAGATCGGCGCCCCCGGCGGAAGCGCCGCGAACGCCATGACGGGCTCGATCTCAAGCGCCACCAGTTGGGCGTTCAGATTCACCGTGGCGGCTTCGATGAGGTTCGTCCTGCCTTCCATGGAAATAGCTGCATCTCCGTCAAGAGTCAGCCTCCCGTGCTCGTTGGTGAGACGGAGCGCGGCGAACGGCGCTTCCGGAAGCATCACGGCCAGCACGCGCAGCGTTCCGCGCAAGTCGGATTCGGCCTGGAAACGAAGGGCGGCGGCGGAGATCGTGTTGGATTCGGTCAAGGTCCCGGAGCCGGAAGCCGAGGCGGTGAGGGAATCAGAGTCCACGATCAGCTTTGAAAGCGCCAGGTTGGTCCCGCGTCTTGAAGCCGTCAGTTCGAGTTCGATGGAATCGAGCCCGGCAAGCGCCGCTTTGTCGCCAGTCGGCGACGCGGGCCAGACCGCGAAGGAGCCGTCGGCGTCCAGCGCGTTGACTCCGTCCATGCTCGCGTTCATCGCGCCGCTGAGCACCATGGCGACATCCGGCAGGTCGTCCCTGCCCTCCGATAATATCCTGCTCGTGGATGCGGCGTTCCAGTCGGTTATCTTCAGGGACAGGCTGCACTTAATCGAGTCGGGATCAAAGATTCCGTCCGGCAGCAGGTGAACGTTGCCTGTTACGTCAATTGTGCCGCCCTCCGCGCTGGAGCACGCCGAGGCGGTAACGGAAAAGGGCGCGGCGAGCGATTCCAGCTTTGACAGCGCGTTCAGATCGCTCACGAGGAACTCGGCGCCCTTTCTGATGCGGCCCCTGAATATGTTCACACCGCCCTTGAGCGGTGCGTCAACCGGCTGGCCGGGCTTTGCGGTTTTGAAGGCATACGCGGCCCGGGCCATCTCCGGGATCGTGAAACTCAGCGTTATACCTTCAGCTTCCAGTGAGAGATCCGATGCGCCCGGAGTGAAACGGATGCCTTCGAACCTGATTCCCCTGTTCCACGAAAAGAACCAGGATTCGACGCGAGCATCCCCGTCAATGCGGCTGTTGATCGCCGCGAGTGCGGCCCGCCTGGCCATGTCGGTTGACAGGATGCGCGGGGCGAAGAAGATGAGAGCCGCTGCCGCGCCCAGGAACAGGAGCAGAAGAACGGACAGGCGCGCTCTTCGCCGGCGCGGCAGAACCGCTGTTTCCTCTCTGGCATCGGTTTTCGTTTCCTCTTGTTTCATGATCACGCTCCCCGATGCAATTCTTCAGCGGCGCCGCGTCCGTGCGAATGCGCGATTCAGAACGCGAAGCGCACCTGTCCGCCGAGTGTAATAGTGTCGGTGTCCAGGTTCTTCCATGCATCGTCATCGAAGTTGGTGAAGTAGTAGTTCGCGTTGAGGTCCAGCCTCAGGCCGGGAAGGATTTCGAGATCGAGCCCGGCGCGCGCGATGAAGAAAGGATCGGCGAAAGTCTGGTCGAGATCGCTCGCATAGGCCGTGCCTATCCCGATCGCGGCATATATTATTGTCGCGAGCCCCACGAATGCCTGGGGCGAAACCGTAACTTCTTTCGACCCATAGTAACCGTCGGGAAATATCTCGGCGCCCAGTTCGAGCTTGAGGAGCGAGTATGCATACTGGTAGCTGACGAGCCACGAGAGGCCGTCGCTGTCAAAACTCTTGTCATCCTTGATCTGGTCAATGGTTCTCCAGTAATGGACGCCGCCCCCGATTCGATGGCTGCCCTGCTCCTGGGCCGGCGCCGTTCCCGTCATAATGGCTATTGCCGCCAGCCCTGTGAGCAGTCGCACGGAAATCGTTTTTGATGACATTCTCGTTCCCCCCTTATTCGGTGTTTTTTGAAAGACGCAATAAATGAAATAATAACCGGTTGCCGGAAAATCGCAACCAAAGAATAGAGGCAAAGAATAAAGAATAATTTCCCGGGAATAAATGCTTGTTGCTTTTTGCTTGCATACCATCAATCTTGCCCTATAATTCCGCGCATTAACTGGTCTGAGAAAGCCGGTGCTGGTGCTTGTAGATAGGAGTGAATATGTCAAGACGTTGTGATATTTGCGGAAAGGGATTGCGAACCGGCAATTCAATTGTCAGGCATGGCCTGCCCAAGAAGAAGGGTGGAATCGGCCTTCATACGACGGGAATCACGAAGCGGAAGTTTCTTCCGAACGTGCAGAAGATAAGGGTTCGCGAAAACGGCGGTGTTGTGTCGCGCAAGGTCTGCGCCTCCTGCATCAGGTCCGCCAAGATAACCAAGGCCTGACCAATTAAGGTCCCCGTATTTTTTCCAGGAGCGCCCGGGCTTCGCTCAATTTTAACAGTTCTATCATTTTCGCGCGCTCCATATTCCGCGCGGCGGCGTATTGCGGAATCCAGCGTCTGAACAGAAGGGCGCCTGTGCGGGGACCGTGCCTGCGGATCATCGCCTCCAGGTGCCGCGTCATGCCGTCCGCAAGCTCGCTTCGCGAGGGCGCGGGAGGGACGGTCCGGCTATTCAACGCGCAGTCAATATCCCTCAACAGCCACGGACGTTTCAGCGCCGCGCGCCCGATCATGACCGCTGCGCAACCGGTCTGCTCCATCATTGACCGTGCGGTTTGCGTTGATGTGATGTCCCCGTTTCCGATTATCGGAATGCCGCTGACCCTCTGCACCGTCTCGCCGATGGCGCTCCAGTCGGCGCTGCCGGAATAACGTTGTTCGAGAGTCCTCGCGTGAAGTGTGATCGCCGCGACGCCCGCCTGCTCAAGATCGCCGGCCAGCGAAGCGGCAACGCCGGAATTGTCGGAGTCCGGGCCGAGCCGCATTTTTACGGTGACGGGCACGGGAAGCGCTTTCGCGAGGTCCGCCGCAAGTCTGAGCGCGGCCCGGGGGTCGCGCAACAGCCCGGCGCCGGCGCCGCGTCCCGATATCTTTCTTTGAGGACAGCCCATATTGATGTCAATCATACGCGCGCCGCGACATTCGATCAGCCATTGGGCGGCGCGTGTCATGAGCCCTGAATCGAGACCGTATAGCTGCCAGCAGAGCGGACTGTCCCCGGGGTCGGACTGTAGAATGGCATCCCGCTTCCGGCCCTTGCCGAGGAGAACGCTTTTCGGGTCCACCATCTCTGAGCAGGCGAGTCCGTGCCATCCGAAGCTCCTGGCAATGAGCCGGAAATCCGCATCGGTGTAGCCGCACATGGGCGCCAGGAGCGCGCGCGAGGGCAGGATGATATTTCCGATGCTGATTTCTTCTTGCATGCGGTGATGATAACCGCATGTCTCCGTCTGTGCAACGGGCAATTATGTGCATTGCGGGAAGTGGGCGGCGTGGCCTCGACTCTCCTCGATGTCGCGGATCCCCTATATTTGCGCAGGACCACGGGCAGAATGCCCATGCCACTTGCTGCTCGATAGGCGTCAGAAGCCGGTGTTTATGAGCTTTTTTTGCTTGCTTTTTTGCGTGACTGGCGGCGGCTCCAGTGATAGATTACATGGAATGTTGGAATAGTGGAATAGTGGAATAGTGGAATAATGGAATGTTGGAATGCTGGAATATTGGAATGTTGGATATCAAAGAGATGCAAAACAAAGCCATTTTGCTTGCCGGGGTTTGCTCATCAACCCCACACCCATTATTCCATCCTTCCATTATTCCATCCTTCCAATTTTCCATGTGATGTTACAGTGCCGGTTTTCTGCTTGCGGCATCTCGCTTTCTA
>JAGYMT010000480.1 GCA_018400335.1 Kiritimatiellia bacterium
AGAACATGGTGATGCTGGAGAATTTCCTATATGCACGCGAAATTGACGGGATTCTGCTGGGGAGCGATTTGGGGACGCAGTTGGATCTGATCATGTCGCCCGATAGTTGGCAGGAGCTGATTCGGCCCGGCGAGCAGCGTGAGTATGACCTGGTCCATGAATACGGCAAGGACGTGTGGGTCCACTCGTGCGGTAACGTCGTGAAGATCATCCCTTCCCTCATTGAAATGGGGCTTGATGTCCTGAATCCGGTTCAACCGGAAGCCATGGATCTTGCGGCGCTGAAGAGGGAATTCGGCGGCAAGCTGGCCTTCTGGGGCGGGATCAGCACGCAGCGCGAGTTGCCGTATGGAAGTCCTGAAGAAGTGAAGGCGGAGGCTCGCAGAGTCAGGGCTCTGATGTCCGCGGGCGGCGGTTACATTCTTGCGCCGGCGCAGGAGATACAGGGAGACGTCCCGCCCGAGAACATCATGGCGCTGATCGAGGTTGCCAAAGAGGATGCGCGTTGATGGAGATGCGATGAGCGAGAGGCCGAATATCCTGTTCGTCTTTGCCGACCAGTGGCGGCTGCAGGCCGCTGGCTATGCGGGCGATCCCAACGTGAAGACCCCGAACATTGACCGGTTTGCCGCAGAGAGCCTTAACTTCACTAACGCGGTTTCAGGTTGTCCGGTATGCACCCCATATCGCGCTTCGCTGATGACCGGCGTCTATCCGCACAGACATCACCTGATGGTGAACGATCAATGCCTGCATCAGCGTTACCGAGGACCGTTTCTCGCCCAATGTCTCAGCGATGCCGGCTATCGAACAGCTTACATCGGCAAGTGGCATATTGATGGCAACGGGCGTAACGCGTTCGTGCCGCCGGAGCGCCGCCTGGGCTTTGACTGGTGGAAGGGTTTTGAGTGCTGCCACGATTACCGGCGCTCGCATTATTACTTCGGCGACGACCCTCGCCCGCATCTCTGGCCGGGCTTCGATGCCGATGCCCAGACTGATGAGGCTTGCCGCTTTCTCAGGGAGGATGCTGATTCAAATCCGTTCGCGCTCTTCCTTTCCTGGGGACCGCCGCACAATCCGTTCGGCGCCGCGCCGGAGCCTTTTCAGTCAATGTACGATCCGGCGTCCATCGCGCTTCCATCAAATGTCCCCGAGAGCGCCGCGGAGCAGGCGAGGAAGGAGTTGGCCGGCTACTACGCCTACTGCTCCGCGCTCGATGCCGCCTTTGGCCGACTGCTCCGCACCGTCGCAGATACCGGGCTGGACCGGAACACGATCGTCATTTTCACCTCCGACCACGGCGACATGCTGGGCTCGCAAGGCTATTTCCGCAAGCAGAAGCCCTGGGCTGAGTCCATTCGCGTGCCGTTCCTGGTGCGGCATCCGCGCCGCGCAGGACCGGGAACCTGCGCCGCGCCCGTTGACGCGCCCGATATGATGCCCACGCTCCTGTCGCTCTGCGGCGCGCCCGTTCCAGAGGAACTGCAGGGTCAGGATTTCAGCGCTTCCATTCTGAACGGCGCAGCCTCCCCGATGGAGGACGCGCTCCTGGCCCTATACCTGCCTTTCCATGAATGGCGTTATGACAATGGCGGCCGCGAGTTTCGGGGGTTGTATAACGGACGCTATACCTATGTCCGGGCCCTCGACGGGCCATGGCTGCTTTACGATAACGAATCTGATCCGGCGCAGACTCGCAACCTGGTGAACGACCCGGGCCATGCCTCGCTCGTGAAACTGATGGATGCCCGACTCGCGTCCAGGTTGAGGGCCGTCGGGGACGATTTTGAGCCGGGCCGCGAAATTCTGCGACGTGAGTGCTATTCTCTTGATTCCAAGGGCGACATTGCCATAATGCCGTCCGAACTACCAGAACCCGTAAGGATTAAGCCATAGGAAGAGTAGAGAACATGATAGATCCTCCACGGGTGGACAG
>JAGYMT010000481.1 GCA_018400335.1 Kiritimatiellia bacterium
ATAAAATTTTCGCCGGGCGAAAATTTTATGATGCGGCCTGCAGCCCGATATTCTGTAGGCCAGGATTGTATCCTGGCAATCTTCGGGAGGTTGAATTGCGTATTCTGAACAGGTATATCGCGCTCGACAATATCCTGATGTTTGTCGTGAGCCTGACCATCTTCCTGTTCGTCATGGCCGTCGCGAATATCTTCCGCGTGATAGATCTGTTCTCGCGCGGTGTCTCGGGGCGGCTGATTCTCCAGGTCTTTTCCTACGGCATGCCGTTCTCCCTGATATTCGCCATCCCCATGAGCATTCTCACCGCCGCATTCCTCCAGTTCAGCCGTATGGCCGACGACAGGGAGATAACGGCCATGAAGGCTTCCGGCATAAGCATATGGCGCATCGTCCAGTCGCCCGTGCTGGTTGCCACTGTCCTGTGCGGCGTATGCATTTATATCAACTGCTCGCTGGCGCCCGCAAGCCACTATGCCAGGCGGAAGGTGGTCGGCACGCTCGGCGTGGAGACCCCGATGAACCTGCTCGATGAGGGACGGTTCGTTCGGGATTTCCCCGGCCTCTCGGTCTACGTCGGAAGAAAATACGGGAACAGGCTCAGCGATATCGTGGTTCATCAGTTCGGGGATAAGGGGCTCAAGCAGACCTTGCGCGCGCGTTCGGGGGTGATCGAGTTCAACAAGGAAGCGCCGGGCCGGGTTGTCATCAGGCTGCGCGACGTGAACATCGAGCAGTTGGACGAGAAGAACCCGGAGGACCTTGCCCTGGTGCGCTACATAAGCGCGCAGGAGTACCCCGTTGATATTGATATGAGCGAAATCGTGAACAGGAGAATTATCTGGAAAAAACGCGCCGATTTCACCATGCGGGAGGTGATTGACGGCGCCCGCGGCATCCCCGTCTTTATGTGTGGCGACATCTCGGATCTCAACGCGTTCGTGACGAGACTCAAGAATCCGAATGACCGGGTCGGGGCCTATTTCCGCGGCCTTCTGCCGGAGAGAGCCGTTGTGAAGCTGGATGTCCATGACAGCCTGGCGACCGACACGGAAAGGGAGAGCCTTGAAAGCGCGTTGCTTGCCGCTCTGAACGCGATGCTCCGGCACCCCGGCCTTTTCAATGAAGAAGCCTTTGCCGGTGTTCACATGGATGACAAAACAAGGGCGCTCATACCGTTGCGGCTTTCAGGAACCGCCCTCACGCATCTCAACCGCCGCCTGATTGAAGCCGCGTTTCCGGTCGAGATTGCCAGGAACCCCGTTCTCAATTTCAGTCCTCTCAAAGCGGAATCCCACCGCATGGCGCTCATGGTGGAGGGGAATACCCGGATGGCGCTGTCCTTCTCCTGCTACGCCTTCGCGCTGCTGGGCTGCGCGCTGGGCGTGAAGATTCACAGGAAGGAATCTTCGATCGGCATCGCTGTCACATTGACTATGATATTCATCTTCTATTTCTTCATCATCATAGCCGACTCGCTTGTCGGGCGGCCTGAGTTCCAGCCGCACCTCATCGTGTGGTTCCCGTTCATTCTGGCGACGGGCATTGGCTACCATTTTCTGCGCAGGTCGTCCTGATCCCTTCCCGCGGAAGCGGGGCCGGAGCTTTCGCGGCGAGGGCGCGGCGCTCAAGTTCAATCTTGAGCCTCCGGCCCAGAGAGCCTCTGGCTCGGCGAGAAGGAAAGCCCAGCGGATGGCGAAGCTCTGCGGAATGGAACTGGTGGTCCATGCGTGAATACAGCAACCACCCGCTTCGCCCGCCTTCGCAGAGCTTCGGCGCGGCAAGACGGAGCTCCCGGAGACATTGAGATGAATATCACTGCCATGAAGCAGATCGGGGCCATTGCCATGAGTGAACCGGAATCTTTCAAATTAGCTGTGTTTGAAGGAAAACGCATCCGGAGGCGCTTCCGGGATTAGCGGGGGATTTTCTATTGAC
>JAGYMT010000482.1 GCA_018400335.1 Kiritimatiellia bacterium
CCCGCCGACTTTCCCGGACAATGGTTCCTGCCCTCATTACGGGATTATCATGGCCGCGAGCATGAGCTGCCCATCGATGCGCACGGCTGGTACGCCCTTATCGCACCACGCCGTTGTCTGATTCACACCGCGCACAATGACGGCTGCGAACCAACTTTCGCCGTCGAAAAGGCTTATCTTGAAGGGCGGGCAGTTTACCGGTTCCTCGACGCGGAACAGAACCTCCGCGTCGACTACCGAACCGGCGGTCACGGTTCCGTAGGCCCGGAACGTATCTGCGTCGCAGACCGCAGCCGAAACCTCGACTGGATCGACCTATGCTTTGATCGTAGCACTACGCGTTTGGCAGACTTTCCGGAGGAACTTCTGCACGACTTTGATTGGGACCGTTGGCGCGTCCAGCAGGGGGACGCCAGTTTAGTTATCGCCCAGGATGCCGACGTCCTCGACCGGTTGAACTGGGTACTTGGCGAGGAACCGAAATCGCTGCTTGAGATCGATCAGCCGGAATTCATCACCAAGGAGGAATCGGCCCTGATGACCCACGATCGCTGGATGCCCCGCGATGTCCAACGCGTCCCCATCCGTTTCGGTGATGGCGTGCGCGGCAACCTGTACTTCAAGAAAGGGCTCAAGGAGCTCACTCCGGTCGTGGTGTGGCTGCATCCATTGTCGTATCAGAGCGGCTACAACGAAAGTTACGGTGTGCAGGGAACTGCGGTGTACCACCGTCTGGCACAAGATGGGTTCGCCGTCATCGCCTACGATCAGTGCGGTTGTGGCTTACGCCTGCTGGAGGGAAGTACGTTCTACGAACGGCATCCCCGCTGGTCCCGGCTCGGGCGCATGGTGCGGGATGCCCGGGCTGCCGTCCGATTCGCAGTGGAGGGCCACGGTAAAGCCCAATCCGCGATTCCGGAGCTGGATGCGGACCGCGTTTTCCTGCTCGGCTATTCCGTGGGTGCGCTGACCGCAATGTACACCGCAGCGCTGGAAGACCGGGTCGCCGGCACCGCATGCTTCTGCGGCTGGACGCCGATGCGCCGCGGAACCAATCGACGCCTCTGGGAGCTGCATGCACTGGCGCCACGTCTCGGACTCTACCAGGGTCGGGAAGGCGAGTTACCCTTGGACTATGAGGATATTCTGCGGCTTGTGGCTCGCAAGCCCTGTCTGCTGGTAACCCCAAAACGCGACCGCTTCGCGCATCACCATGCCGTGGCCGAAACGGTCAGGCGTGTACGCGCGCAGAGCAACACGGTTACCTGGCTCGCCCCAGATGATATCAACCGTTTCCAGGCAGACCAGCACAAGATCTTTCTGGATTGGATCCGCACTGTAAACGCGTCGGCAACTGAATGATTAGTGTGAACGTGATGTGCGAACAAGGCGCTGCACCGGACGCCGACAAGCGGCGCCGGTGAGCTTTGACGTTCTGTTTATAAAGATTGTTCAGATGAATGGAGGAAGAGAATCATTGCAAGTCAACATGCCGGAATGTGCATCGTGGCAACCACTGAAACCCGAAGCGAAATGATTTGCCTTTTTCAACATCTCCAAGGCTTTGGTGATTCAACAAGCTCCCGGATTTGCAATTTCAATCTCTCCTTGCGAAAACAAACGAATAACAACAAGATACACGGAGAAACAGAACCAAAACATGGAGTGTATTGAAAATTCCGCAGAATTTTCAAACACTCATGTTAACGTTCTGTTTAAGAAAATGATAAGATGAAAGAAGGAAGAGAATCATTGCATGTCAACATGCCGGTATGGTTATCGCGGCAAGCACTGAAAATCCAAAGTGGAATGATTTGCCTTTTTCAACATCTCCAAGGCTTTGGCCATTCAACCGGATCACGGATTTGCAACTTCAATCTCTCCTTGCGAAAACAAATGAATAACTGGAAGATACACGGAGAAACAGAACCAA
>JAGYMT010000483.1 GCA_018400335.1 Kiritimatiellia bacterium
AACTGACCCGCCCCTGTTTCAGCGAACCGTCGGAATGCCGCTCGACCGCCTCGACCTGATGCGCGACCGGCACGCCCGCGGAGTCGAGCAATTCGGTGTGGCCCGGCACAAATTCCCCGCTTTCGGCCGCGATGTCGTAGTGCAGCAGCGTCCGCTGCCAGTCACGGACGACCCAGTTGCGGCAGGCGAAGATGCGCTCGGCGCCGCCGGCGTCGAACAGTGTAGCGGCCGTCAGGCCGCTGACGACAAGACAGCATTTCAGCATGTTGGGCATGGGCTTATCCTCTGTTTTTGGGTTCAATCTCGCCACCGTTTTCGCTTGAGAGTGCCGACTTCTCGGACTCTCCCTGCGTCCGCTACCCGCTTCCGCCCCACACCCGTGGAGCGTGAAGATGAACGAGCCGACTCGCATCCTTGGCGTACATTGTGCGGGGGGGGGTAGAAAGTCAACCACTTTTTCATAAAGCTCCGGACCGGGCTCCTTGTGGGCATCGCGGGGCCGCGCCGATCCGGACCGGCGCCAGGAAACGCGCTGGAACTGAATTGTTTGACGCCGTTTCGGCGCGGATGCTCGCTCACGATAGTCCGACGAAGCGTGACCCCCAGTGTCCCCAAAGAGCCCGCGCGTCAACGTCACCGCATAATAAACCTGGTTCCGCTCGGAGGAATGTCGCCCCAGAAGACCGTTCCTTTGCCGGCCATTTGACCGGAGACAACATAGCCCCCCAACCCCGCATCGGCGGTCGCGGTGCCGGTGTACTGGTGCCTGACACGCCAAACGGCGATGCGCCCGCCGCCGCCGGCGCCGCCCTGGTCGCTGGTATCGGGGGGTCCGCCGCAATTGCCGCCATCGGCAATCAACTTTCCCGTCCCGGCGCCAGCAAACGTCGAGCAGCGCAGGTAAATCGTGCCGCCGGCGCCCCCGCCCGCGTGGCGCATCCCACCTTGTTCGTTCTGACCGCGCGCGGTCATTGTGCCATCCACCTGAATGCGGCTTCGGGCTTCAATCCGAATGACGCCGCCGCCTGCGCCGCCGCGATACGCACCGTATCCTGAACCGCCTCCGCTGCCCGCCTGGTAGGGCCTTTCCTCACTGTCATACGTGATCGGCTGATGCTGGCCGCCATGGCGACGGGTTCCTCCCTGCCCGCCGTGCGCTCCGCCCCCGCCGGCATCGTAATCGTAGTTTCCGCCGGACGGACCCTTGCCAAGTGCATTGGGCGTACTGGTCCCCGTCCCGCCCGCGAATCCCGTGCCGAGCGCGTCGATCACGCCGCCTTCCTCAACGATTGCGTTTCGGGCTCGGAAAAGGGGTGATCCTCCCAGAACCGGGTCGGAACGGGGGTACAGGACGGCGCCATTCCCCACGATAATCGATCCGGGGACATCCACCAAAAGCGCATAGTCGGGTCCGAGTGCATTAGTCGGTCCTTGCGCCTGCACATGGAATGCCGTGCCTGTGCCGCTGAGCGTCAGATTGCCACCGACCGCCATGGTCTTGGTCGAGAGATGCAACCGCGCGCCGTCTCTGAGCGTCGTTTGACCGCCAACGAAGGCGGCGTGGTTGGTCACGGTCAGATTGAATCGTCCTGAAGTGAAATCGAAATCTCCGCCTTCATAGGTGAAATCGGCAACCGTGATGTCCAGGATTCCGGTTACGACCACGCTCGAAGGCGCGAAATGGGACATGCTCGTCAGTTTCAACTGCGTCTCGCGTAAGTTCTCAATAAGTACCTGACCAACCACTGACAGGGATTGTCGCCACACCTGTCAAGGAGGATCATGACAAGGATCGTGACGAAGATCAAGTCCGACGATGATCGAGACAACGATCCTGACAAAGACGCTGCGTGATCCCTCAATCGGCTTCGGAACAGAGCAAGACAGCCTGTCATTTCCCCCCGCTGAACGACAGTA
>JAGYMT010000484.1 GCA_018400335.1 Kiritimatiellia bacterium
TGAACGTTGATCCGGGCACGATGTCGCCCTATCAGCACGGCGAGGTCTATGTGACGGAGGACGGCGCCGAGACCGATTTGGACCTCGGCCACTACGAGCGATTCACGGGGATTAACTGCAATCGCGCGAGCAATTTCACCAGCGGCCGGATCTACAGCTCCGTAATCTCCAGGGAACGGGAAGGCGGCTACCTCGGGAAGACCGTGCAGGTGATACCCCACATAACCGATGAGATCAAACTTGCAATCCGTTCGCTCGACGACGGTAGCGCCGACATCATCATCACTGAGATCGGCGGAACGGCGGGCGACATCGAATCGCTCCCCTTCATCGAGGCCATTCGCCAGCTCCGACAGGAGATAGGCAGACAGAACGGGCTGTTCATCCACGTCACGCTCGTGCCGTGGCTGAAGGCGGCGGGCGAGCTGAAGACCAAGCCGGCGCAACAGTCGGCCGGCATACTGCGCGCAATAGGCATCATCCCGGACATCCTCATCTGCCGATGCGAGCACGATCTGCCGAAAGAGCACAGGGATAAGCTCGCCATGTTCTGCAACGTCGATCCGGAGCTGGTGATCGAGGAGAAGGACGTCGCGCACTCAATATATGAAGTTCCACTTGATCTTGCAGCGCAGGACGTGGATGTGTATATTCTCGAGAAGCTGAATCTCCACGTCAATCGGCTCGACCTCAAAGCATGGAAGAAGATGGTCGCTAAACTCATCGCACCGCCCTCCGGCGAGGTTGAAATCGCGGTCGTTGGCAAGTACATAACTTTGAAGGATTCCTATAAGAGCATTTACGAGGCGCTGACGCACGCCGGTATCGCCAACGGCGTCGATGTCAGGGTGAGAATGGTTGAATCGGGCGACATGGAGAAGCCGGGGTTCGAAAAGCTGCTGGATGGCGTGGACGGCATACTGGTGCCGGGCGGGTTCGGAGGACGCGGCATTGAGGGCAAGATCCAAGCCGTGCAGCACGCTCGCGAGGGGCGGATTCCCTTTCTCGGAATCTGCCTCGGCATGCAGTGCGCGGTCATTGAGTTCGCGCGGAACGTCTGCGGGATGAAGGGAGCAGGAAGCGCGGAATTTGATGATTCATCGTCCTCCCCGGTGATAGCGCTCATGGAGGACCAGAAACAGGTTTGCGCCAAGGGCGGAACGATGAGATTGGGCGCCTGTCCATGCGTACTGAGCGACGGTTCAAGGGCGCGGGCGGCGTATGAAAAGGGAACGATCAGTGAGCGGCACAGGCACAGGTATGAGTTCAATAACAAGTTCAGGGATGCGATGGCCGGGGCGGGTTTGGTCTTTTCCGGCCTCTCACCCGACGGGACTCTCGTGGAGATGATCGAGGTGAAGGACCATCCGTGGTTCGTAGCCTGCCAGTTCCACCCGGAGTTCCAGTCGTCGCCGCTGGCCCCGCATCCGCTGTTTCGAGATTTCATTGCAGCCGCGATCAAGTTGTGCGACGGTCATGCAGCAGGGAAACGCGCGGCGCGCGAACGGGCTTGATCCCGGACGGCAGTAATGATTGCGACTTTATAAAGAAAGTTGATAACGACTCAGTAACACTGCGGAAGGGCAGGAAACGGTGGACGAGAACGGCGACGAGAACGGCTAACGACTGGAGCTATCGCCTCGTCCTCCGTTCTCGTCGCCGCTATCGTCAACCGATCCGCGGCACCTAAGCCGTTACGAAAGTTGAACAATCGGAACACCTTGGAGTGGCGTGGCGCCGTCCGCCGCCTTGCGAGAATGCCGAAACGTACCGACATAAAGAAGATTATGCTCATAGGGTCCGGCCCCATCGTGATCGGGCAGGCCTGCGAGTTCGACTACTCCGGCGTGCAGGCCTGCAAGGCGCTCAGGGAGGAAGGGTACGAGATCGTGCTGGTCAACAGCAATCCCGC
>JAGYMT010000485.1 GCA_018400335.1 Kiritimatiellia bacterium
CACTTATGGCGACGTGCATGAGACAAGCTGCAGCGAGAACAGAAAGATCATGATCATCGGAGGCGGCCCGAACCGGATCGGACAGGGTATCGAATTCGACTACTGCTGCGTCCACGCATCCTTCGCCCTGCGCGAGGCCGGATTCGAGACAATCATGGTCAACAGCAACCCGGAGACGGTCAGCACCGATTTCGACACGAGCGACAGGCTGTATTTCGAGCCCCTGACCTTGGAGGATGTGCTTCACATCTATCGGCGCGAGAAATGCTGGGGCGCGATAGTCCAGTTCGGAGGCCAGACCCCCCTCAACCTGGCCCGCGATCTCGAGGATAACGGGGTGAACATCATCGGGACCAAACCCGACGGGATAGAGCTGGCGGAGGACCGCAGGCGCTTCTCGGAGCTCCTGGACGGGCTCGGCCTCAAGCAGCCGGAGAACGGCATGGCGTCGTCCATTGAGAAGGCCGAAGTTATCGCGGAGCGGATCGGATACCCGGTTCTCATGCGCCCCTCTTTCGTGCTCGGCGGCAGGGCGATGGTGATAGTGTATGACAAGGCGGCACTGCGCCGGTACATGGCGGAGGCAGTCGAGGTTTCGGGAAAGAAGCCTGTCCTGATTGACCAGTACCTCGAGAATGCGAAGGAAGTTGACGTTGATTGCATCTCGGACGGCGACGATACCGTGATCGGCGCTGTTATGGAGCACATCGAACTGGCCGGCGTCCATTCGGGGGACAGCGCCTGCGTGATCCCGGCGCACAGCCTCGCGCCTGAAACGCTTGACCGGATACGCGGTCAAACCGTCTCACTCGCGCGGGCGCTTGACGTGCGCGGCCTGATGAATATTCAGTACGCTGTGAAGGAGGGCGCCGTATACGTTCTGGAGGTCAATCCGCGCGCTTCGCGCACGGTTCCATTCGTGAGTAAGGCGATCGGTGTCCCGCTGGCCAAGGTCGCGGCGCTCGTCATGGCCGGACGAAAGCTCAAGGACATCGGGTTCCTCAAGGAAGTGTGCCCACGCCACGTGTCGGTCAAGGAGGCAGTCTTCCCGTTTTCACGATTCCCCGGGATTGACATCATCCTGAGCCCGGAAATGAAGTCCACCGGCGAGGTGATGGGAATAGACGCAAGCATGGGAATGGCCTTTCTCAAGAGCCAGGCGGCGGCGGGCAACATACTCCCCGCTTCAGGAAACATCTTCCTGAGCATCAGGGACGAGGATAAGCCGGATCTGATTCCGCTGGCCCGAAAGCTGGCGGACCTCGGGTTCGGCATATATGCCACGCTCGGCACGAGCACTGCCTTGTGGAACAAAGAAATCAAGAGTAAGGCGTGCTTCAGGATTTCCAAGGGACGCCCCAACGTGATGGACCTCATCGAGTCCGGCAGCATCGGCTGGGTGGTGAACACGCCTTCAAGCGGGGCAAGTCCAAAGACCGATGAGATCAGGATGCGCGCGCACGCGGTGATAAGGGGTATCCCGATAACAACCACGCTTGACGGACTCAATGCCGCCATCAACGGGCTTGAGGCGCTCCGCAAGATGAAGATGATGGAAGTGTGCAGTATTCAGGAATACCACAGGCACGCCCCGAGATTGAATTTGGCGCCGACCGCCCGTCTTGGTTGTTGTGAGCAGTGACGGATGAAAAATGAGTTATAACTGGACAACACAAAGAGAGAAGAAGGCTTTCCTGGCATTGGAGGATGGCTCCATATTCCGAGGTTGGTCCTGCGGCGCCCCCCGCGATGCCGTCGGAGAAGTCGTGTTCAACACCGGCATGACGGGCTACCAGGAGATACTGAGCGATCCATCCTACCACGGACAGTTCGTGGTTATGACCTACCCGGAGATCGGGAACACCGGGGTTAACGCGCCGGATATGGAATCCGGGCGCTTCTACGCAAA
>JAGYMT010000486.1 GCA_018400335.1 Kiritimatiellia bacterium
CAATGCAATAAGGGATGCAATTCTAACAAAGTAGAATTAATTGCAAGCTTGAGCTTATGCCGGAAGCCCGGACGGCCGGTTGCGGGCCGGCATCCCCGCCGCGCATGGCGCAATGACGCGCAGCGCGTTCTCGCGGAGCACTTTCCTTTTCGCCTCGGGCGACAGACGGGAGTACACCACCCATCCGAGCTGCTGGCGCGGGTCGCGCATCGGCAGGTCGCTTCCGTAGAGTATCCTGTCATCTCCGGCATACGCGGTGAGATGCTCTATTATCCCGAGCGTGACGGGCGTGAGCGTTATTTCCGCGTAGACGTTGGGATGGTCAGCCATGCAGGCAATGGCCTGGTCGGCTGTGAAATAATCGCTGCCGCAGTGCGCAACGACCCAGCGGATTCGGGGATACTTTGAAGCCAGTGTGTCAATTTCGCTGAAGTCTCCGCGCGTGCGGTGCATAAGCGCGTAGTACTGACGCTCGTTGGCCAGTTCCCACCACGGGGCCCACACCTTGTCGTCATAGGCATAGCCGAACCGGGTGTAGGGCTTCAAGCCTATGAAGCGCGGGTCGTCGTGGACGAGGGGGACGAGACGCTCGAACTCCCGTCCCGGATAATGCGACGGATCAATGCTCGCAAGGCCCCAGTAGCCCGGCGGCGCGGCATCCAGCGCCTTTCGGACGCATTCATTTCCGGCGATGGTGTCCATGCTCACGCTCCCGATCCAGCTCATGAACCCGCCGCCCGCGACGCCCAGCCGCTTGAGCAGGGGAAACACGCCCTCCGGTCCGCCGCGCTCCATGCGGTATGATCCGCCGGCTCCGTTTTCCCCGTCGTGCAGGATGTGCATGTGCATGTCAATGACGGGCACGGGGAGCGTCCGGCCAAGCCGCGCGGCGGCCATCAGTTCATCTTCTTCGCGGTTCTCGATCGCGCGCGGCGGACACTGTCCCTTAAGCAGCCGCGCGAGGTTGCCGCCTGCCATCTTCGCCTTTGCGGCTTCAGGGATGTCGGCATAGTCAAAATATGTGCGATGCGCGCCCATGGACATGAGAGGGGCATTGCTTCCGAAAAGGATCTGGTCTTCGCAGCCCGCGGCGAACAGATGTTCCGGGCCGTAGTGGATCTGGAAGCTGTCACAAGTGATGTGAAGGTTCCTGTGTTTGGTCAGAAGCGGAAGCAGAAAGCGCTGCTCGCCCCAGCTTGCGTGGAGCAGGAGCACCGGCAGGCGCGGGTAGCGCTCAAGGAAACGATCGGTGGCGCGCCAGTCGCCGATCTGCCCCTTCTTCACCACGCACAGCAGTGATTGCGCCTCGATCCACGAAAGCAGCTCGGCGGAGTGGTCGGCCTCCCAGTCCCATGCATTCGCGGCGGGGTTGATGGAAACAGCGCGCACGTTGTTGTCCGTGAGCATTTGTCCCAGTTCTGAGGGTGGCGGGATTTCGCCGGTATGGTGGGGCAGCAGATTCCAGATTGGAAATAGAAAATCGTGCCCGCTGATCTGCTTGCTGAGTTCCCTGTTGCCGAACATGGAATCATAGTTGATCGAATTGTTGGATTGAACCAGTGCGCCGGAGATCGAACAGTGCTCCATTTCCCTCAGGACGTCCTCAAGCCGCCAGCCGTGCGCCGGGTGCTTGCGCTCTCTGGGTCCGATTTGCGTGTATGCGTCGAAGAAGATCATAAGCCTCCTTGGATTAGCTGAAAGTTTTAGGAGTGTATCGTTCCTCGACCATAAGTCAAGCAGTGACTGCGTCCGTGCAATTCTCATTTCGGCATAATGAGATCCGCCGGCTCAATGCGCCCGTCCAACTCCCAAGCTGACAAACATCTTACAAAGTCCTGACCCGAATCTGACCACTGATTCACCGGTAAGTCGTCTAATGGCTTCGCCAACCCTCACCCCC
>JAGYMT010000487.1 GCA_018400335.1 Kiritimatiellia bacterium
AAACATTTCGCGAATAAGGAGCTAATAGCCTTTGGACGGCAAAAGATGCTTGCCTAATCCGCTTAACCCTATATGGAGCAGTTCGACTGCTCTTTCTGGGTTTACTGCTTGACAGCCATGAGCGAGCAAAGCTCCCTGATCATCCCCGGCCCGCGTTTTTTTTCCCAGAAGGCCAGATCGAGGGCGAACGGATCCAGACCGCGCTCATTTTTGATCGCCTCGAACACGGCCCGGGCATCGGACCAGAGTCGCGCCTTCTCCGCCTCCGGCAGATTGTCAATCCAGTAGTCGTGCTGGGCGTTCTTCTCCGTGCCTGGAGGATCTCGGCGAATAATCGCGAAGTCATCGCCGTCCAACCGCCCAGGGAAACCATATTCTTGGTTCCATTCCAGGAGGCGACGATGCAGGCGAGCGGCGACATTGCCGGATTCGGCGTCCGCGCCTGCAAGGCAAAGATTTTTCAATTCGTTCGGATCGCTTTCTAGATTGAAGAGCTGTCGCAGGCCGTTGACGGAATAGTAATTGTATTTCCACCGCCTGGTTCGCAGCCCCGCGAAAAAGTCCTTACGGGTTCCGAGATCGAAGAACACCTCTTCGCGCTTCCTTACGCCCTCGCGATCACCGAGCAGACTGCTTCCCGGCATCCGGTTCGCTGGCGGCGGATGAACGCCGGTGAACTCGTAAATCGTCGGAGCGATGTCGTAGAGCGACGCCAAATCGTCCGTTCGTTCGCCAGGGGTGATGCCGGGTCCGGAGAGGATCATTGGCACGCGAACAGAGCCCTCGTAGCCGCACATCTTGGTGAACGACTGGTGGTCGCCGAGCAGCTCGCCGTGGTCGGATGTAAAAATCACAAGCGTGTCGTCGAGCAGTCCCTTCATTTCCAGACTATCCAGAATGCGGCCTATCTGCTCATCGATGAAAGTGACGCTTGCGTAGTACAGTGCCTTGACCCGGCGCAATCGCGCGCGGTCCAGGAGACCCGTCGCGGGATCGAGCAGGTCGGAGGCGTTCTTCTGCTGTTCGCAGACCCAAGGCAGCTTTTCGCTCTCGCCGAACGGCGGGTCGGGCACGTCGGCTGCATCATACAGGGCGGCAAACCGTTCAGGAACGTTCACCGGGAAGTGCGGCTGCATCCACGAGGTGAAGAGGAAGAACGGCGAATGGTGGAAGGCCTCCAGGAATCCCAAGGCCTGGTCGGCGACCCACCTGGTTTCGTGATGCTGCTCCGGAATGAGCGAGCGCTGCGGCTGAAAATACAGCGGGCCGCGCACCCCGGACGTGTAAGGGATGTGCCCGAGTCCATGCTCGTTGAGATACATCAGGTAGTCGCTGTCCTCACGGTAAGAGCCGGGATCGAGTTCTTCGTTCATTGCATAATGCTGAAACCCGTGATGTGCGCGCACCGGATGGAAATGGAACTTGCCGAATCCGCCCGTCCGGTAGCCGGCCTCGGCCAGGATTTCCGGAATGAAACGGCCGTCGGGCCGCCAGCAGGCCTTGTTGAGTTGAGGTCCCTTGTCGCTCAAACCCACCCCTGTAAACAAAGCGTGGCGCGCGGGACCGCACAGCGGATGCGGCGTGGTGGCATGTGTGAAACTCACGCCCCTCTCGGCCAGCCGGTCCAGGTTCGGCGTCTGAATTGGACTATTCCCCAGCGCTCTGATCGTATCAAACCGCTGCTGGTCGGTCATTAGAAGAACAACGTTGCGATGTCTCATGGCTATGTATTCTCCTTTGAGGTTCTTGCAAAACCTCGCATGACGGTTGTATGCCCATGGTAGACGAGGCGTCCCGCCTCGTTAAAACGCGGCGAGACGCCGCGTCTACTATGTCGAACTCAAGGTTTTGCAAGAGCCTCATGAAGCTTTCCGGCAAAGCCGCGGAGTCCGCGG
>JAGYMT010000488.1 GCA_018400335.1 Kiritimatiellia bacterium
TCTGAATACACGAAACGATCAAAAACGATCGGCGGAATGCCGTCCGCCGATATATTCAGATGCTCTGAAAAATCTGATGGCGCACGATCTGAGGCCAGACTGACACCCGAAAACTGAAACCTTGATTTCACCCGGAACGATTCGAAAAGAATCAAAAAGAGAGAGATGGAGGTTGATGATGAACATAATCTATTTCAATCCCGATCAGATGCGCGCGGACTTTCTCGCCTGTTACGGGCACCCGGTGGCGAGGACGCCGAATGTTGACAGGCTGGCGGCCGAAGGCGTGCGCTTTGACCAATGCAGCGTGCAACACACGGTATGCACCCCGTCCCGCTGCAGCTTCATGACCGGCTGGTATCCGCACGTTCGCGGCCACAGGACCCTGTGGCATCCGCTGCAGCCGGACGAGCCGAACACTCTAAAGTACCTGAAGCAGAACGGCTATGAAACCCACTGGATCGGAAAGAACGATCTACTGGCTCAGGAGGCTTTCGAGGATTCCGTGACGGCCCTGCATTCGTGGGCGCCGGGCACGGGCGGCGACCGGAACATATTCCGTCCCGACGAACCGGGCTACTGGAGCTTTCTCTACGGGCCGATGCCCGGCCACAGTTTTGATCGGCACATCGTTGACTCGGCCGTCAATTTCCTCCGCGCGCGGAAATCCGGAGCGCCGCCCTTCATGCTCTATCTTCCGATCATCTCTCCGCACTGCCCGTTCTCTTGTCCTCAGCCGTGGTATGACATGTATGATCCGGACTCGCTTCCGCCGATGCGGCCCGCTGAGCTCGCCGGCAAACCGGTATTTCATCGGCTGATAAGGCAATACCGGCAGCTTGACAAGCTGGATGATAAGGTGTTCCGCAAGATCCGCGCGGTTTATCTCGGAATGATATCATATGTTGACGACATGCTGGGCGTTCTGCTCAAGGCGCTTGATGAATCCGGTCTGGCGAATGACACGGCGGTTTTCTTCTTCTCCGACCATGGCGAGTGGGCCGGCGACTACGGGCTCGTGGAGAAATGGCACGGCGGACTGGATGACTGCCTCACCCACGTTCCGATGATTGTGAGGACGCCCGGCTGCAGCCGGGGCCACGTGGTCCGCGAGCCCATCGAATGCTTTGATATCATGCCCACCACTCTTGAGCTTGCGGGAGTGAAGTGCGGGCACACGCATTTCGCGCGGTCCATGATGCCGCAGCTTGCGGGCGCGCCCGGCGATCCCGCGCGCGATGTGTTCGCCGAGGGCGGTTATGACCCTCACGAGCCGCACTGCTTCGAGGGGAGGCCCGAAGATATAGGCGCCGACAGGTCCGGGGTGTATTATCCGAAGGGGCTCCAGCAGCAGGAGCATCCTGAATCCTCCGCGCGCTGCGCGATGATACGCTCAGGCTCCTTCAAGCTGATTCACAGGCCGCTCGAAACATCGGAGCTCGATGACCTGGCCTCCGATCCCATGGAGCTGAATAACGTTCACGAACAACCCGCGTATGCCGGGACGAGACAATTGCTTGAACGACGTATACTCGACTGGTACATACATACCAGCGATGTAGTTCCCTTTAAGCGCGATAATCGTGGCTTCTCCGATCCCGTAATGGCGCGGTTCGGGACCGGGTGAATGTTTTGTGCGTCAAACTCTGAAAAGATCCATGGAGAGCAAGTCGTCTAATTCTAGCCAAATATATTTGAAATTCGTTTTGGTGTAAAGCTACGTTGATAAATTATAGAGCGTTTTTGCATTGCCTGTGTTCAGGTGTTCAGTGTTCAGTGTTCAGCCCGGCCATCGCCGTTCGTTCTCCGGGATATGTTTTTCCAACGATTTTTCAAGTCCATTAAGCATTTTAATGCACTCCTTGTAACGGCTTCGATAGGCATTGTAGGT
>JAGYMT010000489.1 GCA_018400335.1 Kiritimatiellia bacterium
TAACCTTCGCTTCGCCTGTCTGCGTGCGGACACGCACAGGCAGGCCCTGCTTGCGCCTGCCTGAGCAAGTACGCTCGCAGTCAGGCGTACACGCAGGCAAGTCGGTTGCCTTTCGGAGAAGAAAGTTTGCCACAAAACCTGTCCCGCAAGGCGGGAAGTCACAAAACCTGCCACGCCAAAGGCGTGGGCTATAATCTTCCTGTCTTTTCTCTATCTTTTTTCTTGACACACTTTTTCAGTGGCCGGTTATAAGTTCTCTTGCATTTAACTTAAGATAAACAATAGGCATCAGACTGTCAATTAGTTTCTTGCGAAGTATGTTTGGCGATCATGCTGAAAGACGCGAACGCACGAACCTCTTCGCCTTCCCCACCGATGGGGCAAGGGGCTCGCCGTGCGCCAGACAAGCCGCGAGCGCGGCGGAGAACATGCAGCCGGTGCCGTGAGTGCTTATTCCCCTGATTCGAACCGCGGAATAAATTCGCTCCCGGTCCTTTCCGGACGTCGCGCGCGGATCGAACAGGATGTCCATCGCGCAGCCTCCGGATAGATGTCCGCCCTTGACCACGCACGCGGCGCCGAAGCGTTCACCGATCGCGCGCGCCGCCTCCTTCATATCCTCCATCGTGCTTATGCTCGAGCCCCACAGCGCCTCGGCCTCCCGAACGTTCGGCGTGATGACCCGCGCCATGGGCAGGATGCGCGAGCACAGGACGCGCACGGCATCCCGTCGCAACAGCCGCGCGCCGGAAGTTGCCACCATCACGGGGTCAACCACAAGCGCCGGTATCTTGACCGACTCCAGGGCATCCGCCACGGCGTTAATGATCCGGGCTGAATACAGCATGCCGGTCTTCGCGGCAGCCACGTGAAATGCCTCGCAAACCGCGGTGATCTGGAGCGCGACCATCCGCGGAGACACGGCGGATATTCCGAGAACACTGCCGGGATTCTGGGCTGTGATGCAGGTGATGGCGGAGGTCGCGAAAACCCCCATTTGCTGAAAGGTCTTGATATCAGCCTGTATGCCGGCGCCGCCCCCGCTGTCGGACCCTGCAATTGTCAAGGCAATGGGCATTCTCTTTTGCATGATGAACTGCTCCTATCGGTCAGGTATTTGAAATTGGTAACCAGGCACACCTCATCACAGAGGAGTAACTACGAAACACGCTAAAGGCACGAAATGGCAGCAGACATTGTGTATAGTAAATAATCAATCCTCCCGCGTTGGGCGGGAGGATTTTTCGTGCCTTTCGCGTGTTTCGTAGTGAATCGATGACTGAGCAGTTACTGAAATTGTTTTGTCCGGGCTGCCGCTCGGGCCGGCGGCGCCCGCCTTGGCGGCGCGGCGCCGCACGACCGCCCGCTCGTCGTCGAGATACTTGTCAACCAAATCAGGGCGCGGACGGCCAAGCCGCGCGAGCGCCTCGACTGCGGCCAGTTCGAGCTTCCACAGCGAATTCTCCCGGACCGGCTCGATGCCGCCGGAGCTGACCTGGAACAACTGCTCGCCCGGAAGATCCGTCCGTGCCAGCATCTTCTCCAGCGCGTCAGTGGATGACTTTTCGCCAATCCGTCCGAGCGCGCGGATGGCGAGAATGAGCGCCGCCTGGTCCGCCGCCGGATCGAGCAGCATCCTTTCGAGATCGGGAACAATCTCCGTTGCCCCCGCCGCGCCCAGCACGGCTATCGCCGGTTTCCATATCGGGACGGTGTTCAAACCCTCAGGCTGAAACGCATTCTTCTCGCGTACCACGGAAACGAGGCGGCTGATCGCGCTCTTGTCGCCCGCCAATGCGAGCGGCATTGCCGTGACGGTGGCTTCCGCGCTGCCGGCGGCCCAGTTTGCGAAGGAATTAAAACGCCCCGG
>JAGYMT010000049.1 GCA_018400335.1 Kiritimatiellia bacterium
ATGCTGCCGATAAACAGGCCGCTCAAACCGCCGGCGCCGCAGCGGACGCGAGAGAGGCGCTTGCTAAGCTTAAGGATGCGCCGGCGGTCAGCGCGGCGGATATAAGCGCCATGGAAGAGGCTTTTAAGGCCGCTATGAACCCGGAAACTTTCAGCCCGGACAAGGCGCCAAACCCGCTCTGTAAGAACGTCGCGAGGCTGCTGGCCGCGGTCCGTGACTCGAAGCAGGCTGATTACGAGAGCGTCGGAAAAGAGCTCTACGCCCAGTTCAAGGATTTTGATGCGAAGAAAACGCCCTTCGGCGCTGCCGTGATGGAGCTGGTGATGAGAAATAGGCTTGATTCGTTTGACACGCTCGATTTCCAGGTCGAGGCGCTTGCGGACCAGTTGTCGCGCTGGAGCCCGGGCGCGCCCGCGATCTGCATAGGTGCGGTGCAAAACGCTATTGTAACGGGAAGAGCCGGCTGGCCCGCGTCTATCCCGGCCGCCGACCGCCCGAAGGCGCAGAAGGTGGTTGACGTGATGGAGAAGGCGCTGCTGGCGCAGCTCGACAAGAAGCAGTTCTGGCCGACGCTCTTTACATGGTTCCGGCAGGTTCGCAAGGGGCAGGGCTGGACCGATGACGATGCCGGCGTGGTCGTGCTCGGCAGGATGATCGAAGAGAAGACGCTGATGAACACCGATTACCGTATTGGCGGCGATACTGCCGCTGGCACCTACATGTGGCTTGTTCAGCATGAGTTTATCAAACTGCGAGGCCAATATCCGCCCGCTTCGTATTTCGATGATATGTTCGTCGAGGAGTGCGGTAAGTCCGGGAAACTTGATTTCGCGTACTGGACCCTTGGCACGGATAATTCCGGCAAGGTGGTCAACATGGCAACAACGAAGCTGCAGTCTTATTCCTCTCTTCCTCTCACTTTTGACGAGTTCTCACCAAAAAACGAGTTGTGGCGCTGGCATACGCAGTGCCTCTCTATGAGCCCGGCATGGAGGAAGGCGCGCGGCGTGAACGAGCAGGAGCGGGATAAGCTGATCGCCGGCCTTAAAGCCTCGTTCGGCACCACACGCTTCGATGAGTTCGCGGCGGGCGCAGGGTTCTTTTCCTCGGATGCGTCCGTTGCATCGCCGGAGAGTCGCGCGGAATTCTTCAGAAGGCTTTCCGAGTATATAAAGGGCGCGGCGGCAGCGCCCGCCAGGCAGGGGCCGCCCACCTTGAACGCCCTGGCAAAAGTGAAGGATCTGACCGCTTCGGAGGCAAGTGTACTGCTTGCTGTCTTTCCCGACGCCACTCCGGCCCGATGGGCATCCGGCCAGTCCTTCGAGAAGCTGCCCGGGCTCCTTCATGACTCGCTGCTCACCGCCGGCCGCCACGCTGACCTGGTGAGGGCCGCTCCTTTCTTCTGGAAGATGGCCGTTGACCTGCGAAGCGCGGCGCTCTACAGGGAGTTGGCCACCTATTCAACCCGGTTCCTCGAAAAACAACTTCCGGATCTTGCTGCGAAATATAGCATATGCGGTCTTGATATCTCCGGTTCGGCGCCGCCGGAGGACGCGAGGGTGGCCTTGATGGGCAACAGGATGAAGGCACTGGTGGGCATTGGTGACACTATTCCGGTTGACAGGCATGATCCGCGTTATCCCATTTTCGCGGCGCAGCTGGCGTACCTCGCCGGGAATCTTCAGAATGCATGGGAGCTTTACCTGACCAGACCGGATCAGGTGGCGGGTATGTTCAAGGATCTCGATCCGGAGTTTTCCCTTTGGCTCATCCAGATGAACACGGAGTCGCAGTCCTACGAGAGGTCCGAGGAACTTGCCCGCGGGATGATGCAGTGGCTTGACGCCCTGCCGGGCGGGTTCGACCGCAACATCCAGGCGCGCGTGATGATAGCCTACGCGGATATCGCCTTCAGCCGCCAGGAGTATCCGAGGGCCAGAGCACTTTACCAGCGGATCGTTGCCGACAAGGTTTTCGAGAACACACGGGCGAAGTTCGACGCGGAGTTCCGCATAGCCGACCTCGATCGCGTTACGAGGAACTACGAATCAGCCGTGGCAATTCTCGAGAAGCTCGCCAGAGAGCGCGATCGCTGGATACAGATTGAGAGCTGCTATCAGCTTGCGCATATCAGTTTCGAGCAGGAGGACTATGCGGAGACAGCGAGACTGCTCGACTATGTCTTCGCACTTGCTCCCAGTCACGTGGACGGCAAACTGCTGGAAGGAAAACTGAACCTCCAGTTGAAGCGGTACGGTAATGCCACCGATATCAAGGTTGGCCTGGCGTCAGCCCAGCGTATTGTCGTGCCCGGCAAGGCACTCAATATTCACCTGGAGGACAGGAACCTCTCGGTGGTCGGCAAGAGCAAGGAGATTCAGGTTCGCGTGTGGACCGATTCGGGCGACGAGGAATTGGTTTCTCTCCTGCTCTCCAGCTATTCGAAGACCAAGTTCGAGGGCTCGCTGCCGACGGAGCTTGCGCTGTCGGCAAAGAATGACCGCATGCTTCAGGTGCTCGGGAACGATACGGTGTACTATGATTATTCGGACATTTTCAAGGAGGCCCACAACATTAAGGATTCCCAGCCTATGAGCATGTCCGTTGCATCGGATTCGGTGCTGCTAGTTTCTTCCGGTGAGCTCTTGAGCGAGGATGAGCAGCAGGAGCGGGAGTTCAGCATGCTGATGGACCAGGTCCGCAGGGCTGAGGATCTCTCCCGCCAGCTCGACGCAAACACGCTCAGCTCCATGGTCCGCCCCGGTAACAGGATATATGTCAGGGTTGTTGATCCCGATCAGTCGGTCACGCCGGGGCTGGATACCGTCAGCGTCAAGGTTTCCGCCTACAGCGGCGACTTGATTCCGGATTTCACGCTCAAGGAGGTAAAGCCTTTCACCGGTGTGTTCGAGGGCGATGTTTCCACCGTTCGCGCGGGCGCGATGGCCTACGCCACCGATTCGTCGGAGGGCAGGCTCCCGTTCTACGCAATTTCATCAGGCACGCATCCGTGGGTGGCTTTTACCGACAGCGTCCGCCCGAAATCCTTCAGCGTGGACTTGAACGATAATGTGCTGCTCGGCGAGATGAATATCCTGTCGCGGGTGGCCGGCCGTAAGTTGAAGGAGTTTTTCCTTCAGGTTTCGTTTGATAACCGGAATTTCAGAACGGTGGGCAGTTGGCCGGCCCAGCATAAGTCCTGGGACGGAAGGCCCGGCTTTGAGTTCGTCAGCACGTCGGACTCTTCTCTGAATTCCGCCGAGCGTATCCGCTCTTATATGGATTCCGACAGCGCGGGACAGCCGGTGCAGCGCGCATTCGTGCCGCTCACGCAGATGCTGACAACAGGGGACCAGTCGGCGGTCAGTTTTCACATGAACAAGATCCCGGTGGGCGGCCCAAGATACGTTGCCCGTTTCAGGGCGGCGTTCTATCTCGCCCAGCGCCAGACGAAGCTCTTCCGGCTCGATCAGAAGACACCTTCCGGTGCGCCTTCCTGGTTCCTGACGGTTGACGGCCAGGGTCCCGATTCATCGGGCCAGAGCAAGTTGATAAGGAGAACTCTGCAGAGGGGAGTCCATTTTCTGGATGTCTATTTCTCCGGCGTTCCGCAGAACAGGGGCGAGTTCACACTCATGGTTGATACGGATGAGCCGCCCTACACGGCGCCCTGTCCCATTTCAATGTTTGATCCGGTGGCTAATCCGGCGATCGGCGCCAACCTGTCCGATCGCGCCGCGACGGTGACCGCCGATGATGAGAAGGCATCGTTCGATGTCAAGTTCGCTCCGAACACACGAGCGCGCGTCGTGCGCCTCGTGATCTCGGACTACGAGACCGATGCACCCGCGATCAACAAGATCACGTTTCTCTCCGCCGACGGCGATCAGGTGCTGCCGGTTCAGGCGGATATGCCCGCCGCCGGCGGTAATGACGTGCTCGAACTCGTCGCGGGGGACAGGATAAGCGTTGTGTATGAGGATCCGAAGGCGGTGACGGAGAGCAAGGCGGTGCAGGAGCGGTTTCTCACCGCGAATTACCACGACGGCCGGATTTTCGCATGCGTGAGGGACATATCTCAAGTCCGGCGTGACGAGGATAAGTTCGTGGAGCTTTTCCGCTTCGTGCCCGGCGAGAAATTCGATGTTATGATCAACGATCCGGATCGCGATGTCGGTGATAAGCTTGATGTGATCACGTTCGCGGCTAAAACAGATCTCGGCGAGCCCGTCACATTTAAGGCGCTCGAGACCGAGAAGCATTCCGGGCGCTTTCTCGGGAGCGTTTTTACGACGAAAAGCGCGCCGACTCGGCCCGATGAGGTGCAGGTCGAGGAGGGCGAGAATGTGGTTCTGCTCTATGAGGATGAGGAAAATACCGACCCGGGCATTCCGTGGACCAGGAGTTATACGGTCGAGCAGGTTACGTATGATCCCCCGGAGTTGAGGGTCTATGATGTTTCTTCCATTCCGTTGAGCGAAGACCAGCTCGCGGCGCTCGAGGAGCCGTCGAGGCGCGAACGGGCGATGGCAATGAACAGGCAGGAGTATTTCTTTCCGACGCGCGACCTGATCGCCACAAGGCCGGCACGCCCCGATCCTTCAGCGCCGGCCTCGATAGTCGCCGATGGCCCGCTCCTGGTCGAGTTGACATACCCGACAGTCGCCCTCGCCTCCAACAGCACGGCGTCTATATATGTTCAGACCCTTGCGGCCAGAACCGCCGCCGGCGCCGCGGGCACAAATGATTTCGATCCCGCTATCCCGGGGACTGTCACCGTCAAGAGAGAGCCAGGCGATTTCAGAAACGTGCCTCCGCCGCAGGGCTATCTCTCGGTCTTCGTGCGTGGAGATCCGTACGCTTCGTCGCCGCTCAGGGACGGACGTTTCTCGTTCAACGTCAGAAAGGCGTTCGGAACGGTCGAAGGGGATGTGTCGGCGTTCGGCGCAGGTTCGGCGGAGCTCGACACCCGCGACCCCGATCCATGCCTGTTCATCACGAGTGACGATGAGATATTCGTCGGATTCCCTTACACGGATAGGGCCGGGGACGCAAAGTGGACGACCCTGCGCGTGGTGATGACGAGCGATGCGTTTATTGATGTGATGGACCGCTATTATCAGGAAACGGTGGACAGCATATTCGTGGGACAGAATCTCTATCTGCGCGTGAATCACCGCGCTTCAGACACCACCATGGAAAAGGACGGCATCGTGGTCTCCGTGACCACGGGCTCCGGTTATTCCACTAATATGCCTCTTGTGGAGACCTTCGAGCATAGCGGCAGCTTCCGCGGCGTGGTGAAGCCCGTCCATTGGCAGGATGAACAGTCGTTTGGAGAACTGGGCGCCGTTCCCGTGAAATACGGCGATACAGTGGTGGTCAAGTTCCAAGTCCCGGGCTCTGAGGAAATCCTCGCTCGTGAGGTTATGGTGCACAAGGGCGCCGACGGGGATCCGATCCCGTTTACCAAGCAGTTCGCCGATCCGGACACCGCAGTCAGAACGCAATTCACGATCGCGGAGGCATACTTTGAGCTGGCAAAGAAGCACAGGGCGCTCGATAATGTCAGCCTTGCGCGCAGACAGATCGCGCAGGGCAGGCGCCTCCTCGAAGAAGTGATCAAGGACTACCCGAACGTCGAAATAAGGGCGCAGGCCGACTACCTGCTCGCCGATCTCGCTCTGGAGTATGCCGACGATGCTGTTGACGAGAAAATCAAAAGGGACAAATACCTTGAGGCGGTCAACCTCTTCACGAGCGTTATTATGAGCTACCCGGAAAGTATCTACGCGCCGCGCTCGCAGTATAAGAAGGCGCTTGCCTTTGAGAAGATGGGTGATATTGACAGGGCTTGCGAGGAATACGTCAAGCTGTCCTATATGTATCCGGATAATGAGCTTATCGCCGAAACGATAGCCCGGCTCGGCACCTACTTCTCCACGAAGGGGCGCGAGCTTGACGCAAAGGCGCGCGAAGCCGCCACGGAGGACGAGAAGGAGGCCATTCTCGCGCAGTCCAGGAATATGCTCAGGACGGCCGCGGACGTGTTCAGCAGGCTCGCACCGCGCTTCCCGACCCACGACCTGGCCGGTAAGACCCTCGTTCTTAGCGGACAGTGCTACATGCGGGCGGAGGATTACCGGAAGGCGGTTGACGTGTTCGGCACGGTGGCAAAAGATTACACGGCGAATCACGAGCTGGTAGCCGAGGCAATGTATTGGCGCGGCGATTCCTATATGAAGCTGGGCTCGCTCGATGACGCCTACCGCGAATTCAAGAAGCTCACATGGGATTATCCGTCGTCCAGGTGGGCGAAGTTCGCCCGCGGGCGCCTCACCGAACCGGGGTTGGATATGATACAGCGAAAAGATATGAAGTGAGCGGACGGAAAACCATTTGTGGAGAAGTGATGGTGAATGAAACGGTTTCAGATGCTCATAACGAGGCCGCCGTGAAGCGCCTCGATAGAAGCGTGGCGCTTCTACAGGATCGCATAAGACTGCTGGAGGAGGAGAATGCTAAGTTTGTGGATATGCTTGCGGAGCGCGGCGTAGAGGTGCGTTTGAGCTCCGAGATATCGCTCGAACTTCCCGATCCCATACGCGCCCCCGCAGAGGCAAATCTCGAGGCTGTGGCGCTGATGAGGGAGGCGGAACGCGGACTGCTGGAAGAGTTGACCGGCGACGGTGAGCCGCTCCTCGTGCTCCGGTCAGGTTCGCGGGCGGACACCGGCGCGTGGTTCCGGAAGGGTGTCGTATGGCTATGCGCGCTTTCCTCGGAGGTCGTGCTCTTTGCGGCTGGACGCAGTCCGTTTGTACAGAAGACGGATTTCTCTTTTCTGAAAGAGAGTATGTATAATCACGTGACCGGTGAAGTCGTGTTCGCGCCGGCGCAGGGTCTTGCCATGGACGCCGTTAAACTTCCGCCCATGGACGGATACCAAATGCTGGCGCAAATTTACGCGGGGTGAGCCAAAGCATGATTCTTTGTGCACGTTGTCCGATCAGGGCTTGTCGTTGAAGCGAGTCGTTTAAGTGTATACGTTTAAGTGTGTACGGGTGAGGGTGGCGGTTAAGAATGTCTTGTTGACTCATGTTGCATATTGAAGTGTTAATTGAAGTCCGCGCCGCAGGCGCATCATAAAATTTTCGTCCGCGAAAATTTTATTTACATAAAGGGGAGAAGACCATGATAGAGACTATTATCACGGGCGGGATCATGATGATTCCATTGTTGGCATGCAGCGTGGCGGCCGTTGCGGTGATCATTGACAGGCTGAAGGCGTTTCACGATAACAGTAAGCTGGATACCAGGGCGCTGCGAGCTCAGATAATGACGCTGCTGGAGGAGAACCGCCTGTCGGACGCGCTGACGCTGGCGGCAAGCACCCCGAGCCCGATCTCCGCCATCCTGCTGGTCGGCCTTCAGTCGTACGAGAAGCTGCTATCGGTGAAGGCGACCCCGGAGGCTCTTCGCATCGTGGTGAGCAAGGCGATGGAGGATTATATGCCTCGCGCCCTCAGCGCGGTTGAGCGGAGACTTAACATCCTTTCGACAGTCGGCAGCGCCGCACCCCTGTTCGGCATGGCGGGAACGGTGCTGGGCATGATTAAGTCCTTTGAGTCTCTGCGCGGCGCGGCGGCCCTCGATGCCGGCCTGGTCGCGGGCGGAATTTCCGAGGCCCTGATAACCACCGCGGCAGGCCTGCTGATCGCGCTTGCGGCAGTGATACCCTATAACATGTTCATGACCGCGGTCGAGAACATCAGTCTGGATATGGAGGAGTCAGCCTCGGAAATGGTTGATTTCATTACGATGCGCGAGGAACGAAAGGCTGCAAGCTGATTATGGCCAGACGTTTTACAAGGAGGCAGTTGGGCGAGGGCGATATGCCTGTGTCGTCCTTTTCCGATATCGCGTTCCTCCTCATCATTTTCTTTATTTTGACGACAACTTTTAATCAGGCAACCGGGTTTCTGGCCGATATCCCGGCCGGCGCCAAGGGTGAGGCGCAGGAAAAGACCGTGTCCGTGGCGCTGCATGACGACAAGATCAGCCTGAATGACGAGAATGTGGATATTCTCACTCTGCGCCGGCGGCTCAGGGAGATGAAGCTGCATGAGAAGGAGGGCGATGCCAGGATGATCCTGCTTACAGCGGCCGGCGCTGTTACCTATCAGGACTATTTCGAGGCGATGGCCGCTATCAGTGCGGCCGGGGGCATGGTGGTCATCGAACGCGAGGAAGAGAAGGGGGGCGGACGATGAAGCGCAGGGTTCGCAGGAGAGCTTCTTCCATTCCCACCGCCAGTATGGGGGATATCGCCTTCCTCCTGATCATTTTCTTCATGGTGTGCAGCAATTTCATCAAGGAGTCCTCTATTCAGCTTAAACCGCCCAGAGCTGAGGATCTCGATGAGATCGATGAGAGCCCGGTTTCGGTTTCCGTTGACGAAGAGGGGGATATCTACCTTCAGGGAAGCCTCCTCAGCTCGACCGAAGAGCTCGAGTGGGGCGTTCGCGGACTTGTGGCCGATAAGGCCACGGAGAAGGGGCGGACGGTCCTTTTTAAATGCGATGCTTCCCTGTCAAGGGAGGTTTTCGAGCCGGTGATTGACGCGGTCGCCAAGGGCGGCGGCATTATTGCCGCGATGGGGGACAGAACAAGCCAGGAATAGGAAGTAATACAATGACAGATTCTCAGGATATTAAGTTGTTGCACTCGCCGGATAAGCTGCTGCTCAATTTCAAGCGTTCGAGGTTCATCTCGTGCCTGTCGATC
>JAGYMT010000490.1 GCA_018400335.1 Kiritimatiellia bacterium
CGGCCTCGGCGAAATGCGCGGCCGGCCAGCGCTTTGAAGGCCCGCGGGCTGCGCCCGGCATCAGGCCTATCCTGGCCCTGCCCGGGTCCGGCAGCATGCTTTTCGCGCGCTCCAGAGCCTCATGCGGAACAGAAAGGGACGGAAATTCCTGATCGGCCCCGGGCTCGTCGAACAGGCGCATATATTCCCGGCTCTGGTGTTCGGGCTCCGCATCGGCATCACGCTTCACCACCTGCGTCAGCATCCAGTCCCGGCCGTGCCCGGGCATCCCGATGCGGCGCGGAATCCGCGCCAGAAAAGGCGCGAGTGCCGAGCGAAACGAATTGGGAAGAATGAATGCCTGCCCGAAACACCGTCTTCTCAGCTCACGCGCCGCGAGGAATGAGCCGGCAGTCGTTCCGGGGAAAGCCAGCACTTCATCAACGGCGGCATGCATTGACCAAATATCGCGGCATTTCGGCTTCACCAGCATGGCGAGCCTCGCATCCGGATGGGAGCGACGCCACGCCTGAATGGCCGGCATGGCCATCACGCTGTCGCCCAGCCAGTTGACGCCGACGACGAGCACCGGCTCACCGGAAGCAGATTCGTGAAATGCACGCATTAAAATCCTCAATACCGCTGAGCAGTTCGATCTCCACGCGCAGAAAATAAACCGGAACATCGTGGCGCTTGATCTCGGGGAAACGGACGGCATCCTTCTCCGTGGTAACCACCAGGTCCGCCTTCTCCATGGCGGACCTGTTTATGATATTGATAATCTCCTGCTGGGTGTAGCGGTGATGATCCGCGAAGCGCCTGGCGTAGACTATCCTGGCGCCGAGCCGCACGAGTTCCTTTTCAAATCCCTCGGGGCTGGCAATGCCCGAAACTGCGGCAGCCGAGCGGCCGGACAGGAATTCGAGCGGCTTTCTCTCCCCGGTGTATATATTCTCAAGATATTTCGTCCTGTGCGCGCACTCGGATATTTCGGCCCTGGAGTTCAGCGTCCGCAGGCGCTCTATCAACTGCTCATTGCCCTTGCCGGTTGACTTGGTGATGAAGATGAAATCGGCCCTGCTGATATGCTCAACAGGCTCCCTGAGCAGCCCGCGCGGCAGCATGTAGCCGTTGCTGAAAGGGCTTGTGCAGTCCACCAGAACTATCTCCACCCAATGCTTTAGTGAACGGTACTGGAATCCGTCATCGAGAATCAGGGTATCGCAACTGAACTTATTGATCGCGTAGCGTCCGCTCTTTACCCGGTCTTTATCCACCAGGACCGCGACGTCGCGCAGGTTGGAAGCCAGCATGTAGGGCTCATCCCCGCTCATTGCCGAGTTCAGGAGTAGCTGCTTGCCGTCGGACACCACCCGCGGCGGACGCCTGCGCTCGCGGCCCGTGATCTTGTCCAACATCTTCTTCCAGAACCCGTGCTCCACCTTCTTATAACCCCGGCTCAAAACGGCGACCTGGCGCCCCTCTCTGGCAAAAGCGCGCGCGAACACCTCCACTATCGGAGTCTTGCCCGTGCCGCCCACGGTCAGATTGCCAATGCTTATCACCTGGCACCCGAGCGTGTGGTGGCGGAATATGCCCTTTTCAAAGAGGAAATGCCTGGCGGCGACGACCGTCCCGAAAACGTGAGACAACCCCTTGAGCAATCCGCGCAGGACGTCATAGCGTCTGCCCTGCAGCCTATCCTCGATCACATCCAGGACGAAGCGCTCCAGTTTCTCTTTCTTGCGAAGACTCATTTCACTATTTTGCCATGGGTGCGGATGAAAGTCAAGAGCAACCCTGGCGCGAGCAGTGAATTCCCATTAGACCCCGTTCAAAAAGGTTTGGTAGGGCGAAGACCTCCGGGCGAGCCGTCTCAAAT
>JAGYMT010000491.1 GCA_018400335.1 Kiritimatiellia bacterium
CGGGGCCGACGCTTTCCGAGCCGGCCAGTGTCTGTATGACCTCGTCTACATGTTCCCGGAAACGGGCATGATGAAGGCGGCGCGTTCGGCGGGCGCGAGGACGGCAAACGGGCTGGGCATGCTGCTTTTCCAGGGCGCGCGCGCATTCGCGATATGGACGGGAAAGGACGAGCCGGTTGATGTGATGCGCCGCGCGCTCGAAGAGGCTGTGTACGGGAGATCATGACTGCATATTATTTTCTATCGTTTCTTTCCTTCCTGCTCGGCGCGTGCGCGGGCAGCTTCGCCAACGTCTGCATTTTCAGGATGCCGCGGGATTTCTCGGTGGTCTTCCCCCGTTCGCACTGTCCGAAATGCGAACACATGATCGCGTGGTACGACAATATCCCGCTGCTCAGCTTCTTCCTGCTACGCATGAAGTGCAGGCATTGCGGGGAGCGGATATCGCCCCGGTACCCGCTGGTCGAGCTCGTCACCGGCCTGATCTTTCTCCTCGTCTGGATGCGCTTCGGGATGGATCCTCGCACTCCCATTTACTGGCTCTTTGTCACAGGACTGGTGGTGGGCACGTTCGTTGATTTCGAGCACATGATCATACCCGACAGCATCACCGTGGGCGGCATGGTCGCCGGCCCGCTTTTCAGCCTGATCGCGCCGTCGCTGCACGGACAGCTTACCGCCTATCAGGGGCTGCGCTCATCCCTGCTGGGCCTTGCCGCCGGCACTTTGCTCCTCTGGCTCGTGGCGCGCCTCGGCACGCTCGCCTTCAGGAAGGAGGCCATGGGGATGGGCGATGTGAAGCTGATGGGCGCGGTCGGCGCGTTTCTCGGGTGGAAGGCGGTGCTTTTCACCGTTATGGCCGGCGCCGTGGGCGGGTCAATCGTAGGCATATCTTTTATCCTCGCCGGCCGCAAGACGCTCGGCAGCCGGATACCATTCGGACCCTACATCGTGATGGGCGCACTGTTGTGGATGCTCGGCGGGTCGGAATGGTGGGGAGCTTATGTCGAATGGCTGACGAGATGAAGAAGGATAATATCGTGCTCGTGGGGTTCATGGGGACCGGGAAGAGCGCGGTCGGCGGAAGGCTGGCCGCAAAGCTGAGCCGCCGGTTCGTTGACCTGGACGGGTTGATCGAGAAGCGGGCCGGCAAACCCATACCGCTGATCTTCAAGGAGGATGGCGAGCCGCGCTTCCGGGAGCTGGAGCGGGAACTCGTACAGGAAGTCGCCAGTCAGGAAGGTCTGGTTGTCGCCGCCGGCGGCGGCGTTGTATTGAATCCCGCCAATATCGAGGACCTTGGCCGGACGGGCCTGGTCGTGTGCCTCTCCGCATCGGGGGTGGAACTGATCAGGCGGCTGCAGTCGTCAACCGACCGGCCTCTGCTCGCCGAAGGCGATATCGAGCAGAAGATATCGGAATTGCTCGGCAGGCGGCAGAAGCTGTACGACGCCATTTCCTGCCAGGTTGACACCAGCGGGCTCACTGTTGACGAAGTGGCGGTAAGGATAATCGGGTTATTTGATAACATTTCATAGAAAGCATCAAATGAAACAGATTCTCCAGAAACTGGTTGACGGCTCCGATCTCTCCCGCGCTGAGACCGCGGACACGTTCGATAAAATCATGACCGGCGCCTTAACGCCCGCCCAGATCGGAGCTTTCATCACGGCGCTCCGCATCAAGGGCGAGTCGGTTGATGAGCTTACGGGCGCCGCCGCGACGATGAGACGGCATGCCGTTCTCGTTGACGCCGGCGGGCTGAACACGGTGGATACGTGCGGCACGGGCGGCGACGGCGCGCACACGTTCAACGTGTCAACC
>JAGYMT010000492.1 GCA_018400335.1 Kiritimatiellia bacterium
CGAAATCGAGGCGGTGGACGATGTGTTTCTTGCCGAGGCCTTTGTCATCTCGGGCGACGATACCGTGAGCCTCGCCGCCTCGTTCCCGGCGGAGAAAATGGAGAACAAGGAGATGACACCGTTCAAGGCCCGCTGGGCGCGGGCCGAGGCCGAAGCGATCATCCCCGCACCATCAAACGGGAAGGGAATCGTGATGATTCTTCTCGAGGCGCCGGACATAAGGGACGGAGCTCCGGCGGAGTTCAGCTTGAGCGGAGGCGGAACCTTTCCGCCGATGAAGCGGCTGGTTGACACAGGCCACTGGCAATGGCAGGTTTGGCCGCTGAACACTCAGGAGGAGTTCAAGGGCGACTCAATCCGTCTTCGTCTTTCGACACACCCGGCATGGGACTCGGGTCTGCGCGGATTCCCACCCGACCTGGGCGTGCTTGTCGGCTATATAGTCGTCATGGAATAGGAGTAGAATTGAAAACACTTCAACTGCTCAGCTGTGTCCTGATCGGCGTGCTGACATCGCCGACTATCCAGGCCGGCGCGCAATCACTTGAGACGGGGTCTCCCGCGCCGACATTCGAAGTGAGGGATGGCGAAGGAAGGACCATGAGCATGGATATGGCAAGGGACAGGATTATCCTTCTGTTTTACGAAACCAAGAATGTTGTCGAGAAGAACCGTGCTCTGAAAACCGAACTCGGCCTTTATCTCAGAAGCAGAGACGACGAAGCGAGGCGCCGGATACTCATCCTTGCCGTGGTGGACTGTTCATCCGCATGGCCCTTCACCGGCATCTGGAAGAGCAAGCTGAGGGAAAATTCGGCAAAAGAAAGGATTACGATATACGGCGACTGGAACGGAAAGATGAGGGACGACTACAAGATGAAGAAGGACGACACCAATTTCATCATCATTGACAACTCCGGCAGAATAAGTCTATTGCTATACGGAGAAATAGACAAGGAGCAGACGGACCGGATCAAGAAAATGCTGGACTCGCTCACGGGCGAACAGCCCGGCGGCGAATAGGAGCACAGCTTTGCCACATAGAACATTCAGTCTGGCTGAAGTATCCGCCTATCTGCATCTCTCCGAGAAGGACGTGCAGACGCTGGTACGCAGGTGTGAGATACCCTTCGCCATGCGCGGGGACCGCATGGTATTCATCCAGCGCGACATTGATGCGTGGGCCTCCCAGCGCATACTGGGGTTCGGGCGCGCCAACCTGACCGACTATCACCGCCAGACGACGGCGAAAGACCATGACCTCTCCAGGACACACGCGATCATCACGGAACTGCTGAGCGAATCCTTCATCAATACCGGGATCGAGGCCAGGACCAAACCATCGGTGCTGCGGCACATGGTGAAATTCGCTGATCAAACCGGAATGGTGGCCGATCCGGGCGACCTGCTGAAGAGTCTGGAAGAAAGAGAACAGATCTACTCCACGGCGCTCACCGACGGCATAGCGCTGCTCCACCCCCGCCACCACGAGCCTTACATGTTCGAGGATTCGTTCATAGGGCTGGGCAGGACCGCGAACCCGCTGCCGTTCGGGGCGTCGGACGGGCAAATGACCGATATCTTCTTCCTCATCTGCTGCCAGGACGACCGCATTCACCTTCACGTTCTCGCCCGCATTTGCATGATGAGCAAGCGCACGCGAATGCTTGAAAGCATAAGGGCCGCCGGCTGCCGGGCCGACATAATGGAGGCCATTCGCGGATCCGAGCACGAGATCATAACCGGAATGCAGCATGGAGGCTGAAGGGCTTCACCGGGCGCGACGTGAACAACATGCCGTTGTCATTGCACCAAATGGG
>JAGYMT010000493.1 GCA_018400335.1 Kiritimatiellia bacterium
GCCTTTCGCGTGTTTCGTAGTCGATCCTCTGTGATGAGGTGTGTCTGAGTAGTCACTTCTCCTTTATTTGTAAAAAAGGTTTGGACTGAACAGCGAGAACTCGGAAAGCGCGGGGCACGCGGCGCTCTTTTCAATGCGAAGGCGCACCCTCTTGGTCCGGCGGGCATCGAAGCTCAAGAGCCTGCAGTTCCCTATCCCGGTTCCGGCCGCGCATTCCTGCCATTTGCCCCTGCTTTCCGTGTCAACGGCGAAAGAGCCTACCCGCTGGCCGAGCGGAAGGAATTCCCTGATCCGCGCCGCGTTGATCGAGATCGGTTTCGGGAAATCGAAGATGACCTCGGCGGAGGTGACGTCGTCATCGCCGGCCCAGTACGTGGCGGGATCGGCGTCAATGAGATTGTACTGGTCGAATGCCGTATTGTTCCCGCGCACGTTGCTTGCGGTGATCCTGCTGTCCGGAGCGCGGTCGCTTCCGATGCGCTCCATCAGCAGGTCGCGGAATCCGGCCAGTGCCTGGACATCCGCCTCGTGTATCCTGCCGCGCGTGTCGGGCGGGAGGTTGAGCAGCAGCGATGCCCCGCGCCCGACTGACTGAAAATAGAGGTCAACGAGATTCTCCGGCGAACGGACGCGCGAGTCCTCGGCGGGGTGGTGGAACCAGCCGGGCCTGATGGACACATCGCACTCGGCGGGAAGCCAGGCGAAGCCGTTCTGGTGGCCGCTATTGAGAGTCTGCGGGTCGGCCTCGCCGGGCGCAAAATTGTTGTCGTTCATTGTGCTCCAGCACGGATCGCCGGCTATGCCGCTTTCGTTGCCGACCCACCGGATGTCCGGCCCGACGTCGCTGAATATGCACGCGTCCGGCTGAAGCTCGCGCACGATCTTCCATGTATTCGCCCAGTCATAGTAAGTGTGCTTGTCAATTTCTCTTTTCTCGCAAGCGCCGCCGTAATAGCCGTCGCCCCCGTTCGCGCCGTCGAACCACACCTCGAAGATGGGCCCGTAGTCCGTGAGCAACTCGACAAGCTGATTGCGGTAGTATTCGATATAGGCCGGACGACCATACTCCGGATGATTACGGTCCCACGGAGAGAGGTATATTCCGAACTTGAGCCCGTGCGCCCGGCATGCGTCCGATATTTCGCGCACCACGTCGCCTTGCCCTTCGCGCCACGGGCTGTTTTTCACCGAGTGTTCGGTATAGCGTGAAGGCCAAAGACAGAAGCCGTCATGGTGCTTGCATGTCAGGATCAGCCCGCCCATGCCGCCGCGCGCGGCTGTGTGGACTATCTGGTCCGCGGAGAAATCCGTCGGATTGAAGATTGAAGGCTGCTCGTCGCCGTATCCCCATTCCTTGTCGGTGAAGGTGTTGACCGTGAAGTGAAGAAACCCGTAGAAATCCGTACGGTGCCAGTCGAGCTGGCGCACGGACGGCACCGCGCCGAACGGCGCGGGGGGCGCGATTTCAGAAGGTTCTGTTTTCGTCATGATATTCCCGCTGCGAGAAAACTTTCCGCCGGAACTCCGGCGGCCCAATACATTCCAAGCTGAGTCATCGTCGGGGCAGGATACCAGCCGTTGTTCTTTTATCAATTCAAATTTCAGCCTGCGCGGCGGGCAAGCCGCGCCTCGGTGATCAGGTGCAAGATGTCCGGACTCCCCGGTCTTGCCTCAGGGACCGCATGCGTCCCCCGTGGCATGAGCGTCCCCGCTCGTGATCCTGAACAAAAAATAGAAAATATAAGAGAAGCCCCACGAGCGAGGACGCTCATGCCACTACAGAAGAAACGGTGACGAACGCAGGCGCGTGTTTTCCGTAG
>JAGYMT010000494.1 GCA_018400335.1 Kiritimatiellia bacterium
ATGAACAGCATCACCAGCGCGGCCCCGAGCGCGGCCCCGCCGCTGACCCCGAGAATGTAGGGGTCGGCCAGCGGATTGCGCAGCAGCGCCTGCAGCACCACGCCGGCGCACGAGAGCGCCGCGCCGACCGTGAATCCGGCGATCACCCTGTTCGCGCTCACCCACAGAATCCTGCGCCCGATGTCGGTGTGCCAGTCGGGCGGACCGATCCTGATTACGCCGAGAACGAGGCACGAGGCAAGCCAAAAGGGCGACACCGCGAGCAGCCACCATGTTATGTTCTTCCTGTTCATTTTGCCATGATGCATTTCTCGAGCATCTCGATTCCTTCGAGCACACGCGGCCCGGGGCGCAGGGCGAGGCTGCTGTCCAGTCCGCCGTATACGCGTCCGGTCCTCACGGCCCCGATCCCCGACCAGCCCGCGCGTGAAGCCACTGATTCACCAATGGTTCTGGCATCGGACATGTAGAGGCAGATGATCACTTCAGGATCGCGTGCGATCACCCATTCCGGGGCAACTGAGAAATACTCCTTGTCAGTGATCTCGTCGCCGATGTTTTTTCCGCCCGCCAGCGCCACGAGGTCGGACACGAAAGAACCGCGCCCCGCCGTCATAAGGGGATCGCCCCAAATCTCGACGTAGACCGATGGTCCATCACCCTTCCTCTCGCGCAGCTCAGCTACCCTGCTGCTTATGGTGTCGGCAAGAAGGGCGGCGCTCTCGCGGCGATCGAGCAGTTCGCCCACTGAGAGTATTGCCGACGGAATATCGTCGAGCGCGGCGCACTTGATCCGCGCGCGCTTCACTCCGAGCTGCTCGATCATGTTTCCGATCCGCTCGTCCTCCAGATCCACGTCCAGCACGAGCGAAGGGCCGGCCCGGATCAGGGCGTCGAGTGACGGCGTTCCGAAGCCGCCGATAACGGGAATATCCTTCACGATATCGGGCGGATAGTCGCAGGCGCTGGTCCGGCCGATGAGCGCATCTCCCGCGCCGATGGCAATCACTATCTCCGTGATGTTAGGAGCGAGGGAAACCACGCGGACGCCCGGCATCTCTTCGCGCGGACGCGTATTTCGGGCGCAGCCGTGGAGAAGGAATGAGACCAAGGGCAGTACAAGCGCCATTGTTCTGATTAAGTGCATCGTGAGGATGATCTCGTCACTCACTGATTCGGATTGAATCAATGGACTCTTGAAGGTGACTTGCGTATGTCTGGTATTCATCCTTCGCTATCACGAAGGAAATGAGTGCGAGTTTCGTTCCGCTCTCGACGTAGACCCTCAACAGAACATTGCCGTCCGCGGTCTTTCCGAGTGTCTTGATAGCCTTGTTTCCGTTCACATCGAACGAGGTTTCCGATGTCACACTTGCTCCGAACTCCCTCGAGAGCGCAGCCGCGGTTGCTTCAAATGACGGGGGATTGACTTCTTCCTCCATCATCAGCCCGGTGCTGTTTCCCTTTGTGCAGAGCTGGGGGCCGTCCAGGTTCCAGCCCGCCGGAATATTCATTGAAATGCCAAGTTCCTCGACGACCATTGTCCGCCCTCCTCTCGCGCCCCCCGGGCCGCACCCGGTTGATAGTATCCCCAGAATAAGCAACCCGAAAAGCATTCCCGCCCGGTTCCCTGGAATCGTCATGATTTGCCTCCATGGTGTTGTCAACAAAAGCATCAAACAAGAGTACAATAAACCAAGCCGCGATAGAGTCAACAAGAAGTTGAAGCGCTGCGTAGGGTCATAATTGTTCAAAACTCACTTACCTGTGGAGGTTTGATCACATAGCGTCAGGTTTTACGCGCTTCATTAACTTCGT
>JAGYMT010000495.1 GCA_018400335.1 Kiritimatiellia bacterium
ATGTTGCGAGCGCAACCCCGAGCAGGCCACGGCCAGTGTGCCGTCGTCCATCCTCGCCACCGTGGGCCAGGCGAAACAGCCAAACTTTTCGCCGGGTTTCCGGCAGACGATTCCATGGGCGGCATCGATTTTCTTCTCCGTCATGATTGGGTCTCCTTTTTTCTAAATGCTCAGACATCCAGATTCGTAACTCATCGGCGTGCGGCCCCAACTGCTCGATACCCAATCGGCAGACCTTTGCTCGGGCGCGCGGGAATGGTCGTTCCATACGGCCAGCAGGTGGCCCGCGCCGGGGATACGCTTCAAGGTGATGAAGGATCCTTCCGAGTTGCGCGGATTGCCTTCTCGTGCGTTAAGTGAGAGTGTGATCGTTGTGTTCATTCGTGGTTCTCCAGCCTGGCTCCAGCTTCACCGAAATTGCAGCGCGAACAGATCGGCGTCCTTCATCACGAAGCGCAGACGCACCTGACGACCGGCCAGGAGCGCTACATCCGCGCCACCCTTCCAAGCAACAACCCGATCAATCTCGTCTCCGACGATCTCGGGACAGTCGGCCAGTGTGAAGCCGGGAATCGGAGTGCCGTCGGCATCCTGGATTTCAACGCCGATCCGTCCGGCAATACTGGTGCTGTAGTTGAGGGCAAGCTCGCGTCCGGAGAAAACGAGTGGTTGGGTCAGCAGTTCGCCGCCGGACCAGGGAGCGTTGACCGAGGCAAAGCCGTCTGTGCGCAGAACGTAGCGCGAACCGCCGCGGTGGTAGAGCGACATTTCCGCGGGACCGGTCGGAACGATGTTCAGCGCCATGTAGTTGGCGCGGTTTCCCCAGCGGGCCGGATTCGGACCAGGACGGATAAACGCCTCCTTGAAGGTACGCTGGTAGGCGTTTGAGCCCGCCCTCATGGTCATAAAAAGGATGTCGGTTGAGCCCACATTGCCGGCGCCCCACCGGTCGCCCTCGACGGAATCGCCCATGATTCGGCCGTGCGCGAAACGCGTCGGCAACGCGATATACATATGTGGCGCGCGAAAATACGGATGGGTTTGAGTGGTGTACAGCTCTTCGCCGGGAAGATTGGGGCAGGTGAACGTTGCCGATTCGTCCCGCCAGTTCACGAAATCCAGGGACGTGGCGCGCGAAACGGTTCGCAACACGCCCTCGGGGGTCTTCATGTGTCGAAAATAAGCCACATAGCACTGTTCCGCTTCGGACCAGAAGGCAACGTTCTGCGAGTCGAAAGCATTGGGGCCGTGCAGTTCAGGGTTGTACGGTATGACCGCCCGGTCACTGGTCCGGTGCCAGTGGATGCCGTCGGAGGAATAAAACGCATGTAGCCCCTGCCCTGCCGTTGGCAGGGTGGGCGTCGCGGTGCCATACTGATCGCTCATGCCGGCAAGCGCCTTGAAACGTTCATCCTCCCGAATGCCATCCCGGCGATCCAGGAACGGCGAGAAGTTATGCGTAAAAGGCGGCTCGATCTCGGGAATGACGTTGTTCAGGCCGTGGCGCTTGGCGGTTCCAAGGTCCGGAAACTCCCATCGGATGCCATCGTCGCTGGTCATGTGGCAGGTGCGTTCGCTGCTGCCGGCAGGGCCGCGATGATTGGGATCTGTTTCGCGGTAATAGGCGCGGTACCGGTCTCCGTCATGGATGACCGTCGTATAGGCGCCGGATGGCCCTTGGATTCCGGGCATTTCCTGCGGCCGTTGCAGGATCAGTCGGGCGTTGTCGAGGCGATCGACCAAACAGTCGTCCACGAATAGTTCGCGCCGGGAATGGTAGAATCGGCCCCGGTTGGTCCCGTAGGTCCGGTT
>JAGYMT010000496.1 GCA_018400335.1 Kiritimatiellia bacterium
ACCTTCATGATAATCCTCCTAATGGCTTCGCCAACCCTCACCCCTTCCCTCTCCCAGAGGGAGAGGGTGATCGGTTGGAGAATAATAAACGGTTTCCTTGTTATAACTGCTCACAGATCGGTTGACGAGAACGGCGACCCGCCTTCGCGCTGCGCTTGCTACGGCGAGGCACGCGATAAAGGTGGACGACGGGACGATCCATACTCGTTATCCGTTCTCGTCGCCGCTATCGTCCACCGATTCCCTGTTTTCTATTTCTTGTTTTTTATAGCAGTTTCTCGACAATGAGGCACTAATCCGCACCCTCCACGCGTTTCATCGCCACCCTGAACGCCCGGCCTTCAACCTCGGCATCTTCCACAAGGTCAGCCTCGTCGTCGTTCATGGCCGAGAACGCGGCGAGCGACCATTCCGCCAGGCGCTCCTTTTTTGCAGGATCCAGCTCACCGTCAATCCTGAGTAGTATGCGGTCGCTGACCTTATAGTCTGCTTTCTTACGCATATCCTGTATGAGCCTGTTGAGCTCGTTAGCCACGCCCTCCTCCCGCAGTTCGGACGAAATGCTCTTATTCAGGGACACCAGCACGCCGCCTTCGGAAAGAACATCAGCGCCCTCCCTGCTTTGGAACACAACAGATGCTTCACTCTTATCCAGCTCCCAGGACTTATCTCCGTCCGAGATGACGATCCTGTTTGGCTCGATGCGCGCGCGGCCCGACTTGGCCGCCCGGATGATCTTCTGGACATCGGCGCCGTACTTTGGGCCAAGCAGTCGCGGATTCGGGCACACCTGAATCGTGGCGATTTCACCCGGATCGGCGATGATCTCAACAGACTTAACATTCAGCTCGTTCCGTATCACGGCCAACTGCTCATCGGCAATTATCTCGGTTGAGTCCGGCGGCAGCGCCACGCGAACGGCGGGCAGCGGCTGGCGAACCTTGATGCCTGCCTGCTGACGCAGCGCCAGGCCAAGGGTAACGATCAGGCGTGCCAGCTTGTTCTGCTCGATAAGCTGTTCATCCCGGAACCTGTCCGGAATCACAGGCCATTTCGACAGGTGCACCGACTCCGCCCCGGTCAACTCGCGATAGATCATATCCGCGATAAAGGGCGCCGAGGGCGCAATCATCTGCGCGAGCTTCATGAGAACGTAAAAAAGGGTATCGTAGGCGTTCTTCTTGTCCGGGTTCAGGCCATCGCCCCAGAAACGGGCGCGCGACTGGCGGATATACCAGTTAGTCAAAGCCTCGATAAAATCCAGCACCGGACCCAAACTCTGGTTCAGATAGAACGAACTGAATGCCTTTTGGACCTTCCGCTCGGTATTGAACAGAACGGCGAGAATCCAGCGGTCCAGAGCGTTTCCGGAATCCGGCTCCCTGTCCGGATCGCCCGAATAACCGTCAACATTCGCGTAAGTCGCAAAGAAAGAATATGCGTTCCACAGGGGCAGCAGCACGCGCTTCACCTGGTCATTCACCCCGGAGTCCTTGAAATTCAGATCCTCCATGACGACCGCGTGGGAATCGAGCAGGTACAACCTGAGTGCGTCGGCCCCGTACCTGTCAATCAGCTCCATGGGATCGGTGAAATTCTTCTTTGACTTCGAGATCTTCGTGCCCTCCGCCGAGAGGAGGGTACCGTGCACCAGGCAGTTCCGGAAAGAAGCGCGGCCCAGAAGCGCGACTGCCAGCACGTGGAGATAGTAGAACCAGCCCCTTATCTGTCCGGGATATTCCACGATGAAATCGGCCGGAAAATGACGTTCGAACCATTCCTTATTCTCGAAGGGATAGTGGCATTGAC
>JAGYMT010000497.1 GCA_018400335.1 Kiritimatiellia bacterium
CTCCACTCCAACCGTCCAATCGCGCCTGGTGCACATCCATCCGTCCTGCGTCTCCCGCGTAGAAAACAACAAGAACAGAACCATCCGGCATCAACGCGGCATAGGGGAGTCCGAACGACCAGATATTCATATCACTGAGGAGCGCGCCTGTCGAATCCGCTTGCTTTCCGAACCCTCCTTCAGCGAAGCGATACAGCTCGATCTCCGAACCCGGCTCGATCGCCCCGGCAATCCCTTCCAATACGCAGGCGCGAATCGAGCGCAACCCGAACCGATTCACATAGGGAAGGATAACGCGCCCATCCGGCAGGACGGCAGGACAACCGGCTTGATCCGTGATGCCTATATCTTCAGGCGCGATCCACGTCGTCCCGCAGTCCGCGCTGCTGCGCCGATGAATATTCAGGTACTTTTTCGCCACTGAATCATATGTCCACGTGAACGTGGCGACGCGTCCGTCCGGCGCCGCGCATGCGCGCTGATCCCAGTTGAAAATACGACCGGACGGATCGCGCGAAACAATCACCGGGTCGGACCACGTGCGCCCATCATCCGAAGAATAGAACCATGATACGAACTGAAACCATTTCGAGGCATCGTCGTAACTCTTGTTCGACTCGACGCTGAGCGCGAGGCGTCCGTCCGCAAGCCGCAGCAGCGGCGACGTCAAACTGGGCGGGCCAATATTTGAAGGAATCGGGACAGGTCGCCCCGCGCTCCACGTTTTGCCCGAATCGGAAGATTCGAAGATCAGGATCGCCATCGGCAGGCATCCTTCGGTTTCCGGATTGAACAGCGGCTTACCGGGCCTGGCGGAGCGGTTCGCCCAAAGCGCCCCAGCAACCAGCTTACCTGCGGACAACGGGGTGATATACGCGACCTTGAACGAGCCGCGCACGCCGTTCACGACATTTGAAAATGGAGCCGATGCCTCGCCCCATGAGCGTCCGCAGTCGGATGACCGCCGAATCTCGATCGTCTCGTCGTCGCAGTCCTTATTGGTGCCGACGCGGCAAGTGAGCAGCGCCTCGCCGCTTAAAAGCACCGCGAGTGACGGGAACGTGGAGACGGCACGCCGCGTCCCGACCTCGCCGCGAACAGCAATGGATTTTTCCTTGAGTAGTAATTTCATAAAACTGGACTTCCCCCGATATTTCGGATACATAGCCCGAAGCATTGTTCAAGGGTAACCTCGCTTTGCCCGGTTGCCTTTCTGAAAAATGTTTATCGCAATGGATCGGCAATTGCAACACCTTTTGCAACCCCTTTTTTCATCTTTTTCCGGAAAACGGCTCTTTCTGAATCGTTGTGGGTGACAGATAAGTTTTCCGTCGTCTCCTTTCAGGCTATGGCGGACAAGTCAGGTTTCGATTCTGCTGAAAAACTCCTCCGAGGACGGCAAAACAGAATGGCGGATAATGTATCGTGTTGACGCGGCTGCCGTTCTTGTGCTGGACGTGTTCTCAAAGAAGACACGCGCCACGCCGCAGGACGTGATTAAGAAATGCCGCAGGCGACTACGTGAATATGATGCCGTCAATTCAAAGGATACCTATCATGAAACACCGCACCGGATATCTGTATAAGAGAGGAAACATATTCAAAGAAATCCGGCAGCACCATCAATCAGCATTTGTTTCTACTCCGCCTTGTGTGGCGTGTTCTTGCCGAGCCTATCCGGGGCAAGGCTAATCCGTGGACAGGTATTCAGAACAAGCGCGTTCAAAAGCTCCAACACCGGCACAAAGCTATCACATCCGAACAGTTTGAAAACCTGCTCAAGGCCGCAGACTCCGCCGACCTG
>JAGYMT010000498.1 GCA_018400335.1 Kiritimatiellia bacterium
GAAGCTCGCGGAGCTGTTTCTCTGAAACAGGGGCCGGCGCATCCATCATGAGATCCTGCGCCTTCTGGTTCATGGGAAACGCGGTGACCTCGCGCAGGTTCGGCGCGCCGCTCAGGAGCATGAGTATGCGGTCAATGCCCGGAGCGAGTCCGCCATGCGGCGGCGCGCCGAGCCCGAAGGCGCTGATCATGCCCGGGAATTTATCATCAACATCCTGCCGTGAGTAACCGGCAATGGAGAACGCCTTGTACATTATCTCGGGCGAATGATTCCGGATTGCCCCGCTCGAAAGCTCGCAGCCGTTGCAGACGATGTCATACTGATAGGCCTTAATATCCAGAGGATCGAGCTCATCCAGCGCCTTCAAGCCGCCCTGCGGCATGGAGAAAGGATTGTGCGAGAAGCCTATTTGCCCGGTTTCCGAGTTCGTCTCGAACATCGGGAAGTCAACCACCCAGCAGAACTTAAAGACGTCCTTCTCGACCATATTCAGATCCCTGCCGAGCTTCAGCCTGATATCGCCGGCTATGCGCGCCGCGTCACCAGGCTTATCGCACACGAAGAACACAACGTCGCCCGGCCCCGTGCCGCACTGTTCCTCGATAACACGCATCTGCTCCGGGGCGAGGAACTTGGCGACAGGCCCCTTCACCAAATCGTCCGTCCACACCAGATAGGCGAGCCCCTTTGAGCCGATGCCCATGGCGTACTCAACCAGCTTGTCGAAAAAGCTCCTCGGCTGCGAGGCTATACCGTGCACCGGAATCGCCCGGACGACGGACCCGCGCTCCACAGCGGAGGCGAAAGTCTTGAACCCGGCGTCCTTGAACACCGCGCTCACGTCGCGTATCTCGATAGGTATTCTCAAGTCGGGCTTATCGGACCCGTATTTCAACAGCGCCTCCGCGAACGGGATCCGGGGGAACGGCGGCTTCGTGGCCGGGATATCCGCGAACTCCGCGAAGACATCCGCAAGCAGAGTCTCGACAACCGCGAAAACGTCGTCCTGAGTGGCGAAGGACATTTCGATATCAAGCTGGTAGAACTCGCCTGGACTGCGGTCGGTCCTCGCATCCTCATCCCTGAAGCACGGCGCTATCTGGAAATAGCGGTCGAATCCGGCCACCATGAGCAGCTGCTTGAACTGCTGGGGCGCCTGAGGCAGCGCGTAGAACTTGCCGGGGTGAACGCGGCTGGGCACGAGGTAGTCGCGCGCGCCCTCCGGAGAGCTGCTGGTGAGTATCGGGGTCTGGAACTCAAAGAACCCCAGTTCGCGCATCTTCTTGCGGATGAAGTCAATCACGCCCGAGCGCAGAATGATGTTCCCGTGCATCGGCTCGCGGCGCAGGTCGAGATAGCGGTAGCGCAGGCGCAGATCCTCCGGAACCTCGACATCGGAGTCAATCGGGAACGGCAGCCGCCCGCAGACCGACTCCACCCGCACCTCATCTACCACCAGCTCCACCTCGCCCGTGGGAATGCCCGGATTGACGGTGTCGGGTGAGCGCGCAATGACTTCGCCCGTCACCGTGATCACGCTCTCCAGTTTCATTCTCTGACATTCTTCAAAGAAGGGCTTATCGGGACGGATCACCACCTGAGTCACCCCGTAGTGGTCACGCAGGTCAATGAACAGGAGCTGACCGTGATCCCGTTTTCTGAACACCCACCCGGACAACCTGGCGTTGATGGGAATATCCGAGAGTCTTAACTGGCCGCAATTATGAGTTCTATAAGGATGCATAGTCTCTTATTCGCGAAATGTTTGACTAAATTTATCAAGCCAAAGGCATGATGAGTC
>JAGYMT010000499.1 GCA_018400335.1 Kiritimatiellia bacterium
GCGCATCGAAAGTGAAATTCAGCGATTGCCGGTAATGCGCGGACATAAGCGCGAAGCGCACTTCCCTGCCCGAGAAACCGCGGTCGAGCAGGTTCCGCAGGGTGTGGAAATTCCCGGCGGACTTCGACATCTTTTTTTCATCAACGAGCAGGTAGCCGCAATGCAGCCAGTACTTAACGAACGGACGGCCCGTTGCCGCCTCGCTCTGGGCTATCTCGTCCTCATGATGCGGAAAGATGTTGTCCACCCCGCCGGTATGAATATCAAGGCTCGGACCGAGATACTTCATGCTCATCGCCGAACACTCGATGTGCCAGCCCGGCCTGCCCCTGCCCCACGGGGAATCCCATGCGACGCCGCCATCCTCATCGCTCCACGCCTTCCAGAGCGCGAAATCGGCCGCGTTCTCCTTCTGGTACTCATCTTGAGCAACGCGCGCGCCCGCCTGGAGCCCGGACATGTCAAGCCGCGCAAGTTTGCCGTAGGCGGGGAACTTGCTTATGCTGAAGTAGATTGATCCGTCATCCGACCTATAGGCAAAACCGCCGGCGAGCAGTTTCTCGACGAGCGCTATCATCTCCGGCACGTGTTCCGTGGCCGCCGGATAGACTTCCGCCCGCTCGATATTCAGGGCTTGTAAATCATCGAAAAAGGCGTCCTTAAACTTGCGTGTGTAGTCATTCAGGGGCAGCCCGGCCGCGCGCGATCCGCGAATGGTCTTGTCGTCCACATCGGTGAGATTCATCACCTGAAAAACGTCAAACCCGCGATGCCGGAGCACGCGGCGGAGCAGATCCTCGAACACGTACGCGCGGAAATTCCCGATGTGCGCGAAGTCGTAGACGGTCGGGCCGCACGTGTACAAGCCGACCCTGGGCGGCGCGATCGGATCGAAGACCTCCTTGCGCCTCGACATGGTGTTATAAAGCGTCAGGGGCATACTGAGTCTCCATGCCCGGGTTTATTGACCGTCGCCACCGCCATGACAGCTATGCCCTCTTTTCGGCCCAGCGCGCCCATGCCCTCTACGGTTGACGCCTTCACGGAAACCGCATCCACGGGAATGCCCATTGCACGAGCGAGGTTGGCCCGCATCTGGTCCCTGTGCGGAGCCATCTTGGGCGCCTCGGCGATGATGACGGAATCAACATTCAGGATCAGCGCGCCCTTCTCCTTCAAACGAAGGGCGGCAAGTGACAGGATGCGCAGGCTGTCGGCATCCTTCCATTGCGGATCGGTGTCCGGGAAATGCTCGCCTATATCGCCGTCACCAACCGCGCCGAGCAGGGCGTCGGCCACGGCGTGGGCAAGCACATCGGCATCCGAGTGGCCGGCGAGCCCCATTTCGTGCTCAATGCGGACGCCGCCCATGATCAGGGCGCGACTCGCGGCGAATCTGTGAGCGTCAAAACCTATTCCCGTTCTTATCATTCCGGCACGGCTCCGCCCAAGGGTAACCTTCGATTGTCTATTGTAAAAGATTATTTTGCCACAAAGAGGCACAAAAAAACACAAAAAGGAAGAAGCTTCACTTCTTCGCTCCATTTAATGTCAGTTACAAGCTCTCTCATATTCAACGTCCTGACATCTTACCATCCCCGCATCCGGTTTCAACCACATTCTCATTCCAACGCGGACTTGCCCGCAATCCAATGTTCCACCACGGAGACACAGAGGAAACAAATAAGAGGTTTTGACGAATTTTGAATCGGCTGCGCCGCTTCCAAATTCGTCAAAACGACTATATATAGGAGGAAGAAGAGCACAAAACTCATTCGCCT
>JAGYMT010000005.1 GCA_018400335.1 Kiritimatiellia bacterium
TTCCACATCGAGGAAGCGGAGAACTTCATAACGCAACCCTACTACGCCGCCATAGGCTACTGCACACCGGCCGCGCTGGGCGTTGCGCTCGCCCGCGACTCCAAACGGCCGATCGTTCTAACAGGCGACGGAGCGCTGCAAATGACAGCACAGGAGATATCCACCCTTATCAGACGAAAGACCGCGGCCATCATCATTGTAGTGAACAACGACGGCTATCTCATTGAGCGAGCGCTTCATGAGGACGGTCCCTATAACGACATTCAGGCGTGGCGCTACGACCGACTGGCCTCGGTATTCAGCGACGGGGACGAGGCGATCGGGCTCCGGGTAAAGACAGAAGAAGAGCTCGTCGCCGCAATGGAGACCGCCTCGAAAAACGAGGACAAGGTAGTCGTCATTGATGCCTGCCTGCCCGACCGGGACTGTTCCGCGGGACTCGAGCGGCTCGGCAGGTCGTTTCGCGGTCTGCCGGCGAAATAGAACATGTATAGACAAATGACTGAATCGCTTGCGCAACATAGAAAGGAAACCATGAAGCCCCACTCGACCCTCATCCTGATCCTCGCAATCGCCCTCGCCACGGCAAATGCATCCCTGCGCGCCGGCGAAATACGTCCGCTCACCCCCGAGCAGCGCAAGGAATATGAGCAGCTCAGCCCCTTCGAATTCAAAAACATGCTTATAGATGCGGCGGAAGCTTCAGGGAAGCATGTGTGCAACGCGGGACGCGGCAATCCGAACTTCGTGAACACCCGCGTGCGCTACGCATTCGCAATGCTTCATCGCTTTGCCGCGGACCGGGCGCGCGCGGTCAAGACCGAGGGCGACCTCGGTTTCCCGCCTGTGAGCTCGAAAGGCGCGGCGGCGGCGTTCGAGAAATTCCTGGCAGCTCAGGATGACCGAGCCACGGCGGATTTCCTAACCGCATGCATGGAGCACGCCCGGAAGAAACTCAAAATAGAGACGGACATCTTCGTCGCGGACATGGCTGATGCGATTCTCGGCGATCACTACCCCACTCCATCGCGCATGCTGAAGACCCCCGAAGCAGTCGTCGAGGAATACCTGAAGATGCTGCATTTCCCCTCCAACCGCATTCCCGACGCGACCTTTGACCTCTTCACCACGGAGGGCGCAACGGCGGCAATGATCTATGTGTTCAACACCTTGAAAGAGAATTTCATACTTCTCCCCGGTGACAAAATTGCGATCATCACCCCGATCTTCTCTCCGTACATCGAGATTCCGGTTCTCAACGACTACAAACTCCTGCCGATCTACGTCAAAGGTTCGGAGACCGAGGGGTGGCATGTGCCCGCCGCTGAAATTGAAAAGCTCCGGGACACCTCAATCAAGGCGCTTTTCATGGTCAACCCCATGAATCCCGGCGCGGTCAGCATGGGAAAAGCCGGCGTTGATGCCATGGCAGACCTCATCCGCAAAGAACGAAAGGACCTGATTGTGCTCACCGACACGGTCTACGTTCCGTTCGTCAACGAGTTCCACGACCTGGTCCAGCAGGTGCCCGAAAACTGCATAGGCGTGTTCTCCTTTTCGAAATATGTCGGCGTCACGGGCTGGCGGCTGGGTGTGATCTTCGTCCAGCGCACGAATGTGCTTGATGCTAAAATACAAGCACTTCCCGACGACAAGAAAGCGCGTCTACGGAAGAGATACGAGACAGTCTCGGACGATCCGGATGCCATCGCCTTTATTGACAGGCTCCTGATAGACAGCCGATCCGTGGCTCTTGCCCACACCGGCGGGCTCTCCACGCCGCAGCAATGCATAATGACGCTTTTTTCCTTCTACGATCTTATGGACACGGACAAGGTATACAAGAAGAGCATACAAACGCTCCTGCAACGCAGGATGGGACTGCTCTACGCTCCGCTGAAGCTGTCGCCGCCAGCCGGCAAGGACCAGACTTTCTATTACACGCTGATCAATATGCGTGACCTTGCGGAAAAGCTGCATGGCGCTGAATTCGCGGCCCATCTCACGAAAAACTATTCGCCCTTTGATCTGCTGCTGCACCTTGCAAACTCCTATGGCGCGGTCCTGCTGCCCGGCGAGGGATTTGCTGGTCCCGAATGGTCCGCCCGCGTATCTCTCGCAAACCTCGCGGATGAGGACTACTCGACCATAGGTAATAATCTCGTGGCGACAATCAACGATTATTACGCCGCATGGAAAGGCTCAAAACAGTCAAAGCCGTGAACTCCGAGTCGTGCTCCCGAGCGGCCGGCGGAGGTTCAGACTAACCCACGTCAAACCCGGAAGAGCCTCTGCAGTTATACCCCGAAGAAGGATTTCATTATGCAGGAGAACATTCAAGATCAGGAAGCTGTCCGGATTGCTGATAACCGCCTGCGTGCGGTTCTCGATGAAGATCGCGATCGCCCGGGTGCGCGCCTGACCCGAATTTCCCCGATCAGCTGCTTTGCCGCCGAGATTTTCGTTCGTCCTGACGGGAACGATAGCAACGAGGGCACAATTGACAGGCCGCTTGCGACCCTCGGCGCGGCGCGCGATCATCTTCGCGCACTGCGTTCCGGGGGGCTGCGTTTTCAGGTATAACTATTTTCACCATATCGGGACGGATCGCAGCTTCGCCGTTGGCGGGATTCGCTGCGACGACTGCATCAGCGGCGTGCTGATTTACGGAAACATATTTTTTCGCGCATCAGACGGACATTTTGGCGCAGTGCAGATGAATGGCGGTCGGGAGAATATTGTTTTCGGCAACCTGATTGTTGACTGCAAAACCGGCTTCAGCGGCGGATGGACGCCCGGCTGGACGGAGAACAATCGAATGTGGTTAATCTTCAACGAGGGCGGCAGCCCCGGATGGACCGAGTACATCATGAGCGATCTATACCGTGAACGATATCCATTGTTGTCGCTCATGAAGACAGACAAGCCTATCAACTTCATCTGGAACAATATCGTCATCAATGCCGCGCGCGCCCACGGACTATCGGACGATCACGCCAGCTTTCGTGACAATTCCTTTGATGTGACAATCGAGCACACGTTGCATCGTCCTTCCGCCGCCGATTTGCCGGCGCTTCCTGATGCGGAAATGATATCGAAAACCGGAATGCCTGCCATTGACGCACACCTCATCGGCAGAATTGAGAACAATTCACTGCCATCTCATGGAATTGATTGATCATGCCGTACGATGTATTCCGCTTTTGCACTCGCGGTTGTGCCGCCGGATCTTTCTCTGCCTGCATCCAACATCACAGGCCGGCGGAGACCCGGCACGCACTGATCAGAACTTCTCGGACCAGGTTCTAATGCCTCGCATGATCATGTCGACCGACACCGTACCAACGAACAGGGCCGTGATACGTCCTGCGATTTCGATATACCTCTGAACCAGCGGCTCCCGCTTGGGCCGGACGAAGTCGTGCATGGCCTTGAGTCCAATCATGATGAGAACCGAGATCACAACCGCGGCAAGCACCGTTCCGCAAGCAGCTAAGGCAGAATGTCGTTCGCCGACAATGACGCTTGCGCTGATCGTGCCCGGACCGATGAGGATCGGCATCGCTATGGCGCCGGTAAGTTGTTGTGATTCACCCCGAAGCATCTTGATTGCAGTCGGACCGCGGAACACGAACTGCAGGCCGATGAGCAGGAAGACAACGCCGCCGAAGATCTGGAATGAAGCGAACTCCGCCTGTAAAACGTTTGAGAACACTGTGTCGCCAAGAACAGCGAAGAACCAGAAAACGACTGTGGCGATCAGCCCGGCGCGGAACAACACCCGGGCGAATTGCTTTCGGTCGAGCTTCTCTATCACATCGATCAGGTAGATGACCAGGAGAAACGGGTTCAGAAGCACCAGAAGCAAGGCCATGGATCTGAGGTAGACTATCATTGCATCTCACGCATGGAACAATATGGATAATAGTATTTATTTTGTAAAAACATCTCGTTTAAAACAATATAAGAATATATGCAGAGAATTGTCTCGCTTCAGCACCGCGACATGGCGCTGATTGGGGAGAATATCCGGTCCTCGCCTGAATGACCGAACACCATCGGGTGAACGCAAGAGAATGCCCCCACCGGGCGCCTCCGTTGTCTTGGCAATGGCAAACCATGCGTTTTTATGTTGAAACGCCCTGAAGTAGAAAGGCCCCAGCACCTCGGGCAATGCTTCAAAATGAAGGCCATCCTGAGAAGTGGCCAGAAAGCTGCGCTGCCCTCCGTCCGTCACGCCGTGAAAATACATCCTGAATGATCCCTGTTCCGTGCACACATGAACATCAGGCGAGGCAACGTGAGATCGGCAACAGGTATCTGCCAGCTGCAGAACACCTCCCCCGAATATTTTCCAAGGGCCGTTGAGCCTGTCGGCATAAGCCATCCTGATAAATGTTCCTTGGTGGTGCGCAAAGTAGAGATAGTACCGTCCCAATGGATTCGACAACCATTCAGGCACGCGAACAAGAGACGGTCCGTTAACATTTGCGCCGATCTGCTCGTCCAATCCTGAATGGATAATAGGATTCTCGGAAAATCGAATTGCGCGATACATCGTTTCGTTTTCCCTCCTGATGCCGCAAATGAGGCTTGTGCAGAATGCCCTTACGCGCTGCGTTCCTCTTCTCAATGTGCAACCGGTTTTGCAGGCGAACCGGGGAGCACGGCCACCGCCTCGATCTCAACCAGGTACTCAGGCTGAGCGAGGCCGGTGATGAATAGGAGCGTATTCGGAGGAAACGGGTCAGAAAAAAACCGGTTCCGGACACGACGGAAGGCTTCCAGCTGGCTGCGGTCGGTAAGATATGTGGTCATCCTGACGATGTCATTGAGACTGCCGCCGAGCTCCTTCAGAATCGCCTGCAGATTCGTATAGACCTGTTCCGTCTGTGCCTCGACGTCGCCATTCCCCACCAGCTTGCCGGATCGGTTAAGAGCGATTTGACCGGCGATATATATGGTGTCGCCGATTTTAGCCACGTGAGAGTAGCCCACACCCGCGGTGGAGTGCACACTTTTCGGATGGATTATTTCACGGGCCATCGTTTCTGATCACCTATCTTCCCGAGATTGATCCGGCACGACCGGTTTCACCAACTCAACATCAGTTTATCAGCACGTTATCAACTCTTGATAAAAATCAATGCGGCTCTGCGAATGAATACGCATGCAGATTCGGGTCGTTGATCTTGCGCAACAGCTCTCCATTCTCGAAAATGACCAATTTCTCGTTAACATTGCATGCCTCGATCATGTAGATGCGACGGAGCTCCTCAGGTCCATCAACTTCAGCGCCCGGTCGCGAATTGGCTTCCACGCGAGCAATGTGGCTTATCTGATCAATCCGATCCTGCCGCCAAACACCGCCTATGGTGTCCAACACCGCGGACGGCACCGGCAGACGAAGATTAGCACTGCCTGCCTTGCGAATCAGCAGGCTGCCGCTATATGCATGTGTGAATTAATTTAGACTGCCTCGCGCTTTTAAACAAGCGGAATTTCGGCCATGATTGACATATTCCCGCGCAACGATAGAATAATGATCAGTAGCAATCTGTTCTTGATATCTGTTATTGACATTTTCAGGAGGGTGCAATGCTCTTTTTGTCGAACAATGAAAGATCGGCATGGTCTGAAGCCTTGGCTGAGATACAGGCCGACCGAATCAACCCCGACCAATTTAATTACCGCGGCCGCCCGAACATTAGATCCGCGTTTGATTTTCACGCCGGCACGGTGCTTTCGGCCACGGGCGACCCAGAGACAGGGCGCGCGTGGATCAATGCGGGCGCGCTTATCGAGGAAAGCGATCTCTTCCTCAACACCTTCCTCATGGGCTTCCTTGAACGGCACGATGACAGGTTGATCATGCCGGAAACGGTGTTTGCCGACCCGCGGCCGTATATCCATTTCACGACCGTGCCGGTGATAAGAGAATCACGCGTGCGCTTGCTCACCCATTGCGCCCAAAGCCTGCCCGAATTCAAGCGACCCTTCCGAATGATTGACATCGGCTGCGGTGACGGCGGACTCGCTGCTTCGTTGCTGAAACATTTGAGAGACTCCGGCATAATTCATGATGTCGGAGAACTGCTTCTTGTTGACCCCTCCGAGGCCATGCTGAAGCTCGCCCGCGAGACCGTGAACGGCGCCATGCCCGGCATTCCAATCAAGACTCTGCACGGACGCTTCGAGCAGGTCTCCGGGCGGATAGACGGACACTATGATCTCGCGGTCTGCTCGCTCTCCTACCACCACATGCCGTACGAACTCAAGGAGATTCACCTCGGAGAGTTGAAGAAGCACATAGACAATCTGATACTATTCGAGCTGGACGCCAACAACGATCTTCCGGAGCTGCACTCGCCGGACCTTGCTCTATCCGTGTACCAGTCCTATGGAAGAATGACACATTTCGTTTTCTCACACGATGCGCCCGTCGAGGTCGCACAAGGCTGCGTTGACCGGTTCCTGATGACGGAGGCCGTCTCGTTGCTCACCCAGCCAAGGGGAGAACGCAATGACTACCACATGACGAGGCAGCAGTGGCTCGAATTGTTCGACAAGACCCTTGCGCCCGATTTCCGTAAGCTCTGCGACTCGATCTGCTATGCGGACGACTATTTCGCCCTCTTCACGACACACTACGGACGGGGATAACAATGCCGGCTGAACATGGAAAACAGAAGGGTACGTGGAATATGAAGAGTATCCGGGTTTCGGATAAAGCGATCGTCGAATTCGCGGACGCGTGCCGGGAAGTCGAGCGGCTGGGTCTGGTCAGGTGCAGCAGCGGGAACATGTCGCGCCGGATTGAAGGCGGACTGGCGCTGCTTACGGCAAGCGGTGCATGGCTGGGAAAAATGGAGCCTTGCGCTGTTTCACTATGCCGTTGGACGCAACTATGACGATGCGATCCAGAAAGCATGGTTCTTTGAACTGGCCTGCCAAATCCTGCTGTCGGGCGAGCCGACAAGCTCTCTTCCCGCTGAGGCTGTCGCACACCTCCGGAAGATGAAGAAGGGCTGAACCCCGCTATTATGCGACCGCGTTAATTTCCCGGACAAATCCGCGGGCGAGCCCGGCACTTCTAATTTTGGGAATTTTAATAATATTACCCTTGACAACCGGGAGCTGCGGTGGCAACTTTGCGCCCACGATCATTGATTGTTTCGTCAAAGAGAGTTCAATTCCGCTACCATAAAGGAGTAGAGACAATGAAGAAATTAGCCTTGTTAGGCGGCGAACAAACTGTCAAAAGAGATCCGGGGGATATCTTTCACTGGCCTATAATAACCAAAGGAATAGAGAAGCGGGTTCTTGATGTCCTGCGCCGCGGCGCGATGTCCGGAACGGACGTTACCCGCGAGTTTGAAAAGGGCTTCGCGGCATGGCACGGCATGAAGTACGCACTCGGTCACAGCACGGGCACCGGCGCGCTGCATGCGGCGATGTACGGGCTGGACGTCGGCCACGGCGACGAGATCATATGCCCGAGCGTTACCTACTGGGCATCCTGCATGCCCGTATTCTCTCTTGGCGGGACCGTCGCTTTCGCGGATATTGACCCTGACACGCTCTGTATTGACCCGGCCGATATGGAGCGGCGCATCACGAAGCGGACTAAGGCCGTTGTTGTGGTGCACTACTGCGGAATGCCGTGCGACATGGACGCGATCATGAAGATCGCCAGGCGGCGGAAAATCGCGGTTATAGAGGATGTCTCCCACGCCCACGGCGGCCTCTACAAGGGACGCATGGTCGGCACTATTGGAGATGTTTCGTGCTTTTCGCTGATGAGCGGCAAGTCGTTTGCAATCGGCGAGGCCGGCATTTTGCTGACAAACAAAAAGCGCATCTACGAGCGTGCTGTCGCTTTCGGTCATTACGCGCGGCATCGCGAGCTCACCATACCGGAGCTCAAGGCGGAGGCCGGCTATCCGCACGGCGGGGTCAAATACAGGATGCATCAGCTCAGCTCGGCGGTGGGCGTGGAGCAGCTGAAGAACTACCCGAAACAGATGGCTGAAATTGACAAGTCAATGAATTATTTCTGGGACCTCCTTGAAGGCCTTCCCGGCATACGCGCACACAGACCGAAGAAGGGGTCGCGCTGCACCATGGGCGGATGGTACTCATGCCGCGGCCTATATCGCGGCGAAGAGCTGGAGGGTCTCTCAGTAAGCCGGTTCTGCGAAGCAGTCCGAGCCGAGGGCGGAGGCACGTATCCAGGCGCCAACGCGGCCTTGCATCCCCATCCCTTTTTCAACACCGTTGACGTGTACAATCAGGGGCGTCCGACGCGGATCGCCAATCTGCCTAAAGGCGTGGATATCCGCGAAAAGCCCGGCAGCCTGCCGGTTGCCGAAGGCCTGCAGCAGCGGACCTTTTCGATTCCTTGGTTCAAGAAATACCGCCCCGCGATCATCAGGGAACACGCCGCGGCCTTCAGAAAGGTCATCGAGAATTACAAAGACCTTCTGCCGGGCGACAAGAAGACGGAAGTTAAAGGGGCAGCCGGGCTATTCGCCAGGAAATGATTCAGGTTCAACGGGCGGACTCCCGCTCCATGATCTCCCATGCCTTGTTAACATAGAACTTGTAGTTCTCCAGCGAGGTTTCGCATGGAATGCGGTGATCGAGGCCGAGCACGCAACCGCCTGTCTTTACCATTGGCGGAATCTTGTATTCAAGCTCGCGAACGATCTCGTCCTTCGTTCGCCGTATCACATGCTTATCAATGCCGCCCCTGAAGGCCAGGCGCGCCCCGTACTTCTCGCGCAACCGGACCATATCCATTCCCGCCGCCGGCTCGAGCGGGTGCATGCAGTTCACGCCGGCATCGAGAAAAGCGTCAATCACCGGGTTCATGTTCCCGTCGCTATCCTGATCAAAAAGCCTTGCGCCGCGGGCGCGCAGCATGTCCCACACCCTCCTGTAGTAGGGCGCAATGAATTCCTCGATCTGCGCCGGACCGGCAAGCGGCCCGGACTTGCCCGCCATATCCTCGTGGACGGATAGAATATCCACCTGCGCGGAAGCCGACACACGATCGAGAGTTCGCACAGCCGTCTCCCCGATCGTATCGAGAATATCGTGAACCAGTTCGGGCTGTTCATAGAACGCTATACAAAGCCCCTCCTCGCCCATCAACTGGCGAGGCGCATCGAATCCGCCCGGAATGGAAACGCAGGAAGCCATACCATCCCCGATGATATGGGCCGCCGCGGTCTGCCAATCCGCAGCGAGGCGCGATTCGGAGAATTGGTACCACGGTTTCAGTTTGAGCCAGTCATCCATTGTCTTCACCGGAAAGTCGAGCGGCAGGGCGAGGGTCGCCTTCCCCTTAGGAAGCTGCATTGTCCTGCCAAGCCCGTCGCGCCATATCTTGTCCTCCTCGGTCTCCTTGATCAGCACTTCAGGATACCCGCCCTGCCTTCCCGTATTAATTGGAATGCCGGCGGTCATCTCACAGCGATAGCGGAACGCCGAGAAATCGAGTTCTTCCGGCGTGGCGCCCTGTTCCTCCCACTCCTCCTTCAGACCGATTATCGGGCCGAACATCTCGGTGAACAAAGGCCGCTTGTTCTCCCGGAACGTCATGTGGTCGAGATACTCTTCCCTGCGCACCGTGGCGTTTCGTTGGATGGCAAGGTCAGCGTGGTTAGTCCATTTTAGAGTCTTCATGGTGTTTCCTTCACAATTAGCATTACGACTTGGCCCCCTGCAGCCTTGCGTGTCCGCGATAGCGGCCTTGGCGGCGGCGTGTGCGTGCCAAAATCAGAATTACTGGCGTCAAGCTCCTAAACACACTCATCACTTTATCAGGAAAAATGTAAACATGCTCTCGAAGATGATGCCATATACCAGCTTCATGCCGGCCAGGATCACGATCCAGGCTCCCCAGTGCAGCTTGAACGCCTCGGTAAAAGGGGCCATTATGGCCAAGAGCACGCACAGGATCGCGATGGACTTGAACAAGTGCCAGGCATCGGTCAGCGCCACCAGCGCCGTCGAACTCAGGAAGAACGCCTCGCCCTGCGCGGGATCACCGTTCTTCCACTTATTCTTCCACGACACACCCGGGTCCGCCCAGTTCCTCATCGCCGGATAACGGGAGAACACGCTCTTGTTATAGCGAAAGGAAAGCGTGTCCATCACCGCGTTGGACGCGGCGGCACATGCGAACAGCAGCAATGAGACTGCCGCGGCCATCACGAACCTGTTACGCGCAAGATGCAAATCACCCCTCTTCCGTGAACGACTCGAAGACCGCAACGGCATTCGGCGTTGGTGTTTCGGGCTGCAGAGGCTTGGCCGGGGCGAGAATGTACCCGCCGCCCCTGCCCATCTCCCGCTTGAGCTTCGCAACCTCGCGCCAGATCTCATCGGTCGTTCCGAAAGGAATGATGCTCTGACTGCCCAGCGCGCCCCAGAAGCCGATCCTGTCCCCCCAGCGCTTCTTCAACTCATACGGGTTCATCCCGGCCGCCTCCGGCTGAACGCTCTCAAGCACGTCAAGCTTTATCTCGATAAGGTCCGGGATTATATCGGCCACCGACCCGCAAGAATGCGACATCACGATCTTGCCGTGAGCGTGCACGGCCTCGTATATTTTTGCCCAGCGCGGCTTGAGGAAACGCCGCCAGCGCTCAGGACCTATAATCACGCCGCGCTGGTCGCCCCAGTCGTCCCCGAAGAGAATCCCATCAATGGGCAAATCGGCTGTGTACTCCACGAAGGAGAGGTACAGGTTCATCAGTCTGTCGAGGACCTCCTCGAAGAAGTCGGGCTCGGCGATAGCATCCATCAGGATATTCTCGAACCCGCGCAGGTTCCAGCTGCGTTCAAAAAGACCCCACCCCAGCACTCCGACCTTGAAACTGTCCGGATGTTCACGAAACGTCTTTTCGGCCGCCTTTTTCCATTCCGGACGGAAGAAAGACTCGGGCTTCGGGAACTCGTATCCGTCAAAAGTCGGGTTCGACAGCGGCGGCTTCTCCAGATGCCACGGGCGCATCTCCTGGCGCCAGATGCCGCCGTAACCGTCGCGAACATACCGCTCGTCAATCGCCTCCTTGGGATCGGTATCAACGGCGGCCGCCTGCATTATGTGAGGCGTTATTTTGCTTCGCCACGCGCTGCCGCCGTAATGCGCATCAATCCGCTCCCCGACTTCAGGTTCGAATGGAAGCGTGTAGGGAACTGTTTCCGTTTCCTCGTGTCGAACCTGCGCAAGAACTATATCTCTCGGTTTCATAATTAATCCCCGGGAAAGAAACGCGCTATCTCGCGGCGCGCGATCTCCACCGCGCGGCGCGGCTTCTCCATGTTGCCGTGCATGGAGTATACATCGCGCACCACGAACTCCAGCGGCACATTCCCGCGGGCGACGATCTCCAGGATTTCCCGTATCTCCTTCGCCCACGCATCCTCGTCAAGCCGAGCCTCGACCCCCAGCAGGTTCGGATTCGGCTTGCGCGAAAACACGATACCCCTGCCGTCCAGCACATCGGCCATGAACTGCTGGTTCGCCCAGCGCGAAATCGAGACGGCCTTGAGATTGGGCAGCTTGCTCAATGATTGCTCCCAAACGGGATCTGCCGGCTCGCAACAACCCCAATAGACAAGTCCGTACATTGCGGCGAGATCGCGGTAATAAGGAAAACAGAATTCGTGGAAGAGTTCCGGAGACACACCTACGGTCTCCTGACTGTCCATGTAGCCCCACATATCCGACAGCTTGACCGCCCCGTCGCCAATCGGCGCTTTTGGAAGAAGCGTGGTGAAATTGTAGCAGGTTCCGCATGTGCACTGATTGCCGTTATTGAGCGAGAGCAGCCCCTCCTGCTCGGCCCAGCGCGCCATTCGCGCGGCATTGTCGCGCAGTATGGCCATAAGCTCATGGAGCTTCCCGGGGCAGTCATACATTGCAAGGAAGAAAGTCTCCATGGTCATCAGCCTCAGCACCCGCTGGGTAAGGCTGTTATTGCCGGTGTGGGCCGACCTGATGACAACCGGCATGATATCGCCGAAACACTCCTCCAGAAAGGCTTTCGACTCCAAGGTCCCCTCACGGTCCACGCTGAACCGGGCGGGCCTGATCATGTCAAAACCATCCTTCAAATCCTTGATGGGGTGATCAGGGCGCCAGGCCGTGGCCACGCCCTCGGAGTCCTTGACCGAAACAGACGGTATCTCTATGCCGAATTCGTCGAGCCGCACGTGCCACCCGATATCAATCGTGCCCGGGCAGACGTGATCATCGCCGAGAATCTCGTGGTGCCGGATGTTGCGAAGGAATCCCATCTCAAGCGCGCGGCCGTAGCTGGATTTGCACTGAAAAATGCTGTCCGGCATGAAGTCACGGTCAAAGGTCCATGTCTCGATGGCGAACGGAGGGACCGCACCGGGCCTGGCGTCGTTCATAGCGGTCCAGCGTCGGCGACGCTGTTCCATAACCGGCAACGCCGCTATTTCAGCCTGCCTTCGGGACAGCTCACGCAAACGATTGAGTTCATTCTTTTCAAGCGAATAAGGCATTGTTCACACTCCGCTGACATTTGAGCGGCAACCCGCATCAGACAAACCTGCTCGCCGCTGAATCAGTCCACCGTCACCTGACTGCCCCACCAGTCTTCATCGGGCTGCCAGTCCGCATCAAGATACGAGGCATGCTCGGCCTCCAGCTTGGGCATCATTTCGTTCCTGAGCATGAGCAGTCTGGCGTTCTCTTTTTCCGGATCATACTCGGGGTCCGGCTCCGGAAACCTGGCGCCTGTCTCGGAAAGCCACATATCCAGGCGGCGCCGCAGGTCCCCTGCCCTGCGCGACTCAGATGCGGCCAAATCATTCCGCTCGCCCGCGTCGGTTTCCAGATTATACAATTCGTCATGGCCGTCCTCGTAATAGCGGATCAGCTTCCACGGCCCGCTCCGAATTATGGATGAAGGATCGCCGCCTTGATTCCCGTAGTGCGGGTAGTGCCAGAACAGGTCGCGCCCGGCTAGAGCTTTGTCGGTTCCGCCGTTTAAGAGTTTAACGAAGCTCATGCCGTCCACCGTCTGCTCATCTGGAACGGTCAGCCCGGCGAGTTCCATAAAGGTCGGATAGAAGTCAATGCCAGAAACGGGCACATCGCATGCGGAGCCCGGCTTGACGAGCCCCGGAAATCTCACGTAGAACGGTTCGCGAATGCCGCCCTCCCACTGGCGCCCCTTTCCGCCCCTCAGCGGAAGCATTGACGAGGAATAAGAATCGCCGGACGAAACCCCGCCATTATCGGAGGTAAATACCACGATGGTGTTTTCAGCAAGACCGTTCCTGTCGAGCTCATCGAGAACGAGTCCCACGGCATCATCCATGGCCTCTATCATGCCGGCATAGACCGGGCAGTCCTGCACCTGTCGAACCGGCAGGCCTCCCTCGAAGATAAAGCGATTCGCGGGCGCCTTGTCCGCTACGGCCTTCAGCCGAAATTTCTCCCAACGGTCGCGGCTGGTCTGGATGGGGCCGTGTACCGAGTAGAATGACAGGTATGCGAGAAACGGCTGATCCCTGTTGGACCGGATGAAATTCGCGGTTTCGCGGCCCAGCCGCATCGGCAGCAATTCGCCCTTCGGTCCGTCTTCAAGTTTTGGATTCTTGAAGGGAGCGAAGTAACCGCCGGGAGGCCATCCGAAATGGCAGCCGCCCTTATTGATCTCGAACCCGAAATCCTCCGGGTAGGAACCCTCCGATCCGCAATGCCATTTCCCGGCGAAGAACGTGCGATAGCCTTCGCGCCGCAAGACCTCGGCAAAAGTGATCTCGTCCGGCCGCAGGTTGAACTCATACTCCGGCGGCAGCAACTTATTGAATCGCTGATGCTTCCTCCATTCCTGTCCGAACGACGCCCCGATCCAATTGGTGATGCCGTGCTTCGTGGGATACTTGCCGGTCAGAATGGAAGCCCGGGAAGGACTGCACACCTGGCAGGCTGCATAGCCCTGCGTGAACATCATTCCTTCCTGCGCAATCCTGTCTATATGCCGGCTTTCATAGAAAGCGCTTCCTGCTGCGGAAAGATCGCGCCAGCCCAGATCATCCGCAAGAACGAAAAGAATATTAGGACGTTTGACTTTTGAAGTATTCATTATTCACCTGTATCGCTTCTTCTTCCCATTTACAGTAACAGCACTTTCTCCAAAAAGCGCTGCTTTACCTATCCGATAACCACTGATTTGTCAAGGCCAGCCTTTGCTTCGCCGCCAATTCGCATTAAGGCTCTGTCCCCTGCCGCCTCGCGTGTCCGCTATAGCGGCCTTGGCGAAGGCGGGTGCGGGAACGCCGTCAGACATCGCCTCAATCCGTCTTGTCCGCCTGCTCTGCTCTTCGTTTTGCGTCGTACAAAACCTTATCAAAATCGGTGTCCGGACCGAATGAGCCGCCGTTCAGCTCAGGGGAAGCCGCGCGAATCAGATTCGCGGCAGCCCGCGCACAGTCCTCCGGCGACCGGTCACGCCCCTGCTCGACCGACTTCCTGCTGGATGGCAGCCACTCCTGCCCCTCCGGAGTCTGTATCTGCATCTTGGTCATCTCGGTGCGGACGAATCCCGGTCCCATGATAAATGCCAAAACCGATGAGCCCCTGTGTTCCAACTCTTTTGCGAGCAGTTCGGTGAACCGGATAACGCCGATCTTGGAGCAACTGTAAGCCGTTCCGCCGGGTATCTGGTTACCTCCGCTCATGTTGATGATTATCCCGCTGTTAAGCTTCAGCATATGCGGCAAAACAAACCGGCAGCACAGCATCGTGCCCCGCAGATTAACGGTTACATCCCGCCACCACAAATCAGGATCGAGCTCCCATACGGCTCCAAGCGCGGCGAAACTGCCTGCATTGTTGAAGAGCACATCAATCCGGCCAAAGGCGTCTATTGATCGCGAAACCATGCGCTCGACCTGCCGGGTATCGGTGACGTCCGTCTCCACGGCAAGAGCCGCTCCGCCCGCCGCTTCAATCGCGGCAGCGGTCTCCCGGATGCGGCTCGCTCGCCGCGCCGCACAGATCACACGAGCCCCCCGGAGCCCGAACTCCAGCGCAAGCGCCCGCCCCACGCCGCTTCCCGCGCCCGTAACGATCACGGTCTTATCTCTTAAATCCATTTCTCACCCTCGATGTTTTGTTGACCTCACTTCATCTTTTCAGCGCGCATCACTTTTTCATTGTGCCACAGACGCGGATAACACGGGGCGCTCAACCGTCGCGTGCATCCGGCTTCCCGGGCACTGATCCTGTAATCCATGGGTCGGCGGTTGTCGTCAACCACATCATCAGTTCACGTCGTAGGTCCCGTACCATGTCGGGCCTCGCGCCGGACACATCCTGAAGCTGGTAGGGATCGGACCGGTTGTCGTAAAGAAGCACGCGTTCCGTTCCGTCCTGCTTCTGAACGACGAACGTATGGTCGTGAGTGCGAATACCGCGGGCGCCCCTTGACACGGGATGCATGGGATGAACAAAAAGGTACAAAGCAGAATCGGGGCGTTGAATCGGGTTTCCGAGGAAGGCTCCGGCGTAGTCGTGTCCTTCAAGATTGCCGGGAATGCGCGACCGCTGCCCCATGAGGGACAGAAGAGACGGCATGATATCCGGCGCGCCAAGCAGAAGATCGTCGTTGCCCGGTCTGATTCGATCCGGCCAACGAATGATGAAGGGCACCAACAATGATTCCCCATACCAGACATTTTTATGCATCAATCCGTGGCTCCCCATCATCTCTCCGTGGTCCGCCGTGAACACCACGATGGTGTCATCGCTCAGCCCTGCTTTCTCCATTGCATCAAGAATACGTCCAACATTTTCATCAATTCCGGTGACGGCGGCGAAGTAGTCGCGGACGTGCCGGATTGCCGTTTCGCCCTGGCCTTCGGCACTGAAATTCGGACGGTTCAGCAATTCTTCGGGAGGTGTGTCTTTGTAGGGCTCAAGGTACTCGGGCGGAACCTGTTCGAAAGGCGTATGCGGCGGATTGTATGCAACAAAGAGAGCGAATGGACGCGAGGGATCACGATAACGACCTCCCTTGTTGTTGACATAGTCCACAGCCACATCGGTCTCGTGCCTGACGGACCATTCTTTGATGTCAATCCGGCGCTCGACAGGCGCATCACCTTCCCAGTAGTGGGGCGCAAGATGCTGGTCACAGCAGCCGTAGGAATGCCAGAAGTCGAAGCCGTGGCGGCGCGGACCTGGGGGAGTA
>JAGYMT010000050.1 GCA_018400335.1 Kiritimatiellia bacterium
CGAGGATATGAGCATGTTGGCAAAAGTACTCATCGGGGCGGTTGCATTAATTTTACTGACCATTGTGGCGGTAATTATCAAAGTAGCCTCACTGAGCAAAGAAGAACAGAAAAAAATTGGCGTAAGCCTAAAAGGACAGGGATGCTAAATGAAAAATTTTTATCTTTTGATGGCTTATCCCGCACCCTGGGCAGAAACGCGGCGGGCGAGGCCGGGGGTTGTCAAAGTTATTGTAGTGCATAAATACTCCTCCACCGGGACAAGCCCGGCGTCAGGAACCCCAAATCAACGTGGTTCACCGAGGACTTACCATCAAACGGCATGGATTACTGTCATCCCAGGCACTTGTGCATTCCATCTGGTCCGTCCAAATCTATTCAGACAGGGGGCAGGGGCATGTTGAGCAGCCACACTTCCCGGGCGTTTCCACAGGAACCACAGGCGATCCAAAGCCGGCCGGCGTGTTCAACCATTCCGCAATAGTGACTGTAGCCCGGGAAATCAACCAATCGTGTCAGGAGCATACGTTCCGGATCAAATTCAAAGATTGTAATGCTTGCGTGTTCGTAGCTCGAACGATGATCATTCCTGTCACCTCCCGCCACCCGCTGAGTCGGTTGATTGGCGGCAGGCCCCTGTTCCGGCCCGAGGACACGCCCATAGGCCAGCAGACGCCCATCGTTCAACCGCAGGAATTTGGGGCCGCCGAAGGGTGCTCGGAGTGCTTCATCGGCGTTGAGAATCCGCCCGTCCCCGTACCAGTCCACCCCCGGCACATGCCAGTCCCATTCACGGTAATCGGGGCCACGGCCGTAACCGATCGACACCGGCGTCTCACGCGCACCCCGCAGCAGGCACCACGTGTTGCCATGGCTGTCAAATGCAAGGGCGGCCTCATTTCCGCCACGGCCCCCCGGGAAAAAATTCCGGGTCAACACCTCCCAATCCCTGCCGTCGGAGCTTCTGAAGAACTTCCCCCCGTCTTTTCCGGCGGGATCATAGCCCACACTGTAAGCGACGCCTTTATGCCAGGTCATCTGGTACATGCATGATTCAAAACCCGCGGGAAATATGCAGTCCTCTCCCCAATTCACCCCATCATCCGAAAACTTGGTGTAAGACTGCCAGTGGAATTTGCCGTTTGCCTTCTTCGGCGGCACATCCAGACGGGTACCAATCACCATAAGTTGGCCTGCGGGAGTTGTCGAAAATTGGAAATTGACACGGCACCGGGGAACCTGTTCCCAGATTTTCCCCTCCCGTGACCGTATAAGGTTGCCACCGTCACTGCAGCAGCCATTGAACCGGCAATATAACCATCCCTGAAACCGGACCAGGTCCGGGTGCACCTCGATGCGCGGTGGTCTTTCGATATCCCATATTTTTTGAGCTTCAAAGGGATTGTTTTTCATCATGTTCTTACCTTTACTTCCTCTTCAAATCATTGGTTAAAATGGAAATCCTCGAACGACTCCGGCTGCAGGCCGATGCCGCGTTCGATCAGTTCCGGATGGGTGGTAAAAAGGTCGGAAAAATCGAGATCATATGGCACCAAACGATCGGCGAGGTAAAGGGGATCGCCGGATTCGTCGGTCCGCTCCCAGTCAACTGTGGCCTGGAAAAGCGGATCGGCAACGATGGAACCGCTGTCCGGGTTGTATTTGCGCTGATATTCGGCCAGGCTCATCCGGGTGCGTTCGGTGATCAGCGGCGGTTCGTCAAAGTTGTCACGCAAGCGGAAAGAGCGAGCGGCACGACCATAGGCGGGTTCGGGTTCATAAAACATGAACATTCGCCGATCGGCATCCGGAATACGCAGGTAATAAACGTTGGATTCCTCAACCATCGATTCGATCTTGCCGATATTGAACAGGCTGCCGCCGACCTTTTTGGGCAGGCTGTCGGTGAAAATATTGCGGGACAAAATAAAGCGTTGATCGGGTTCATTGACCCCTTCGCCGATGTTCGCGATCAAATTGCGCAAAAAGACATTATGTTCAATCCGGAGGTTGGGACAACCAGCAAACGCGATGCCGCCCCCCATCGCGCCGATGATCACGTTGTTGCGCAGCAGCAGGTCGGCACTGTGCAGTGCGTACATGATACCCGGGCCGTAGCCGGAACCGCGGGCATCGCTGAAGCAGCGCGTAACGCTGATATCGCGACCTCGGTACAGCGTAATGGCCCCATTGAGGCCACGCATGCGGTATGCCCAGGGCACGTGCGGGCTACGATTCCCGTAGCCGGTAAAGTAAAAACCGTCAACATGCAGATGCGACTTGTCCGTGGCCAGGAACGCGAAGGTCAAGGCGCGGTCCATACCGTCGAACACCACTTTTTCGCCGGGGGCGGATTTGAAAACGATCGGGCGTCCCGCTTCACCCGTTGCTCGGATACGCACCGATTCCCGGTAGGTCCCCGCCCCGACCAGCACGGTATCCCCGGGGCGCACCAGGTCCGCCGCGCGCGAGACCGTGCGCAAGGCGGTTTCCCGGCTCGTGCCGTTGGCCGTGTCGTTGCCGTCGGGGGAAACGAAATAGGTTCGCGATTCCGCCGCCTCGGCCGCGGTGCGGAACGTTACCGTCAGCGCATCCTGTACCTCGCCGGTTGCAACCGCCTCGAACGGCTCCTCATGTTCGATTCTGAACTGATATTCCCGGTCCGGTGTCAGCCCCGTGAGACTGAAATCACCGGCGGATGCCGTATCAATCAATGCCGTTTCACTGAACTCCGGCGTTTCGCCCCAATGCACCCGATATTCACCGGGGGTCGAAACCCACCACTCAAGGTTGGCGGTTGTATCGGTGACCGAATGCACGAAGGGGCCGGCCAGGCGACGGGCGAGGATCATACGCTCTGAAGCGGGCTGTCGGCCAAGCGACAGGTTCCATGGTCCGCCGGTCAAAACATCGGGCCCGGACGGCAGACGTGGAGCGCCGGCGTACAATGTCGGCGTCATCTCCAGCACGTTTGAGTAGCGTTCGTGATCCGGTCGCAAAGCGTCGAGGTCCGCCACGTGACCATCGATCAGCCAGCAAGCGCTGCGGTCGGCATAGGCGTTATAATCCGCGTAACGCACCGCGGCGGCTGTATCCAGCATCAGGCCCGGCGATGCCGTGAAGCTGCAACCGGTTATATGAAGTTCTGAAGATGACGCCGCCTCCAGGGTAACCCCGGCCAACAAGACGCGTTCCAGGCGCAGCCCGTCCACACCGTCCACGTTCAGCCCACCGTTCGCCCCACTGAAGCTGCATTCGGCAAAAGTCACATCTTGCAGGTCTTTCAGTGTCAGTTTGTCTATAAAGTCAACCCGTTCCACACTCAGGCCCTCTCCACCCATGAGAATCGCCTCGCCGGTCAGCAGCACCGGTTCCTTGCCCCGCGCACGCAGTGTAACATTTTCAGGCAGTACGACCTGCTCCGGCAAAGGGTAACGGCCGGCCTCCAGATAGAGGGTGGCACCCGCCGGCAAGGCCGACAGCGCATGCGGCAGGCTCCGCCAGGCCCGGCTGATCGACAGGCCGTCGGACGCATCGCTGCCTTCAGGGTGAACATAGAAAATGTTCGGTTCATACGGGTAAGGCCCGCGGTCAGTGCCGCCGGGGCCGGCGCCCCGGAATCGGGAGGTGGCCTGCAGCCGGTAGTCGTGGTTGTCCGGGTCGGCGAACTCGGCGTCCAGGTCCAGATTTTCCTCAGATTCCAGTTGAATGCTGTCCGGGCCGGCATCCGCGTAGGGTCGACGGAAAAGGCAGTGAATCGGGTTCAGGGAGTTCGTGCCGAAAAACCCGACGCAGCGTTCGGTGGAGTGCCAGGGTTCAGCTTTGATCTTCAGGTCGGCCATCCCGTTGCCCCAGGCGACATTGCCGATCAGACGGCTCTTGTTTTCGTCCGCTTCTTCAAGCCCGTGGGCCGAATTGTAAATATTGGTTCCGTATCCGGCGTTAAGATATGACACCGAATCCCGGATCGTATCGCTCCGTCCGTGGAAAATCGTCAGCCCGCCCATATCTCCCCAGCCTTGCCGCGACGCATTCGCCCAGGCCGTGCAGCGCTCGATCACGTTGCCGCCGCGGATCGTGTCGCTTGCCTGCTGACCGGAACTGATGCCGATACCCTGCGCGTTCAGCCACGCCCGGCAGTCGCGCACCACGCAGTCGGCGCTGTCACTGAGGAATATCCCGTACACGCCACCGTGGGCGCCATCGCGGCCGCTGCGCATCGTCGCGGTATGAAAGCCGGTCACCGCCAGCCCCTCAATCTCCACGCGCCGCGCGCCCGACAGGTGAAGTCCATGCGATTCATTCACCGAGACGCTGTAGCGATGTGCGCTTGCAGGACGCAGATCCGTGGGCGAGAGGTAGAGCAGGCCATTTTCTCGGTCATGGTGGAACGTGCCCGGCGAAAATTCGACCAATTCCACGTTCGGCTGACCATCGATGACCCGCAGCGTGTCCAGTTCGTTGAGCGCCTGGATTTCCCCGGGGCCGTCATAGTTTGCTGAGTGAACGAAACGATACCCTTCAACCGGTCTGAACCCGTCAATCGCAACATCACCCCGCAATACCGCCGTGCCGGGGATTTCAGCCCGGATGGTGGTGACCGCCTCCGCCGACCCTAAACCCTCGCGTTGGGCACTGCCCAGGTATTCCCCCGGCAGGATGGTGAGCGTATCGCCCGGCTCCAACGCCTCAATGCCCTGCTGAACTGTTGCAAAAGGGGCCTCGCGGCTCAGGCCGTCGTGCGTTTCGTCACAGCCTTCAAGGCCGACAAAATACTCACTGGCATCTGCTGCGGACAAAGTGACCGACAAAAAAACAATTAGCGTCATTACTGTCCTGATCATCCTCATATCTACCTCACTGATTAAAATGAAAATCTTCAAAGGCCTCGGGGTTCAGTCCGATGCCCGCCTCGACAACCTCGGGTTTGGTGGCGAAAAGGTGCGGAAAGTCGAGGTCGCGCCTGCCCATCAATCGGTCAACGCGGTAAATCGGTTCGCCTTCTTCGGTTTGTCTCGGCACGTCACGCGTTCCCGCAAACTCGGGGTCGCCCACACGCGAGCCGCTGTTGGGAGCGAACCGCCGCTGGTACCCGGCCAGGCTCATGCGGGTGAGATCCTCGATAGCGGGCGGCTCTTCGAACTCCGCGCCCACGCGATAGCCGGTCGCCGCGCGTTCGTAGGCCACCGTTCCGTAGAACTGGAACATTTGCTTCTCCTCGTCCGGAACACGAAGATAGTACCAATTGTCCCTTTCGACCATCGACTCGACCTTGCCGATCGCGAAGAAGGGGCCCTGCACCTTCCCGGGCAGGTTGTCGGTGAAGATGTTGTTTGCTATATAGAAATTCTGTTGCGGCTCGTTCATGGCCTCGCTGATGTTCTGGATGAGGTTGCGCAGGAAGACATTATTCTCCATACGCAGGCCTGGGCATCCGGCGAAGCTCGTGCCGCCGCCCATCGAGGCGCTGATGACGCTGTTGCGCACCGTCAGGTTTTTGCAGTACATGGCATGGAACAAGCCGGGTGAATAGCCCGCGCCCCTGCCGTCGTGGAAGCAGCGGGTGATCTTGACATCGTCGCTTCGGTACAGAGCGAACACGCCGTTCCACCCCCGGCGGTCTCCCCAGGGAACCGGGCCGCCCCTGCCGAACATACGGAAATACATGCCGTCGAAATGGACATGCGCCTTGTTCGCCACGATAAAGGCGGTGGTCAGCGCCCGATCGTCTCCATCGAAGACGACCTTCTCGCCGGGCCTGGCCTTGATCGTGATCGGACGGCCTTCCTCGCCGGTCGCACGGATGCGCACGGACTCGGAATAGGTGCCGCCTCCGATCAAGAGCGTGTCGCCGGGGCGCAACCGGCTCGCCGCGTGCGTCACTGTCCGCCAGGCGTTCTGCGCGCTCCGTCCGGTATTCGCGTCATCGCCCTGCATGGAGACATAGTAGGTGACTGGATTGGCGGGGGCATCCGAGGTGGTGAACGACACGAGCTCGCCGGCACCGTCGAGCATGTTGATGTCGTCGCCCCCCTCGTCCCCGCCTGCGGGAGAAATGGAATCGATCCTGAAGTAATACTTCGTGCCGGGCTTCAACCCGGTCAGGCTGAAGGTGCCGAAGCGATGCGCTTCCACTTTGGCGGTCTCGTCCATCTCCGGGGTGTCGCCCCAGCGGAGCACGTGCCAATCCGTGGGGCCGGTGGTCCACCATTCCAGGTTGGCGGTAGTATCGCTGACGGAATGGACGAACGGGCCGACAAGCTGAAACGACTCGGCAGCCGTCCAGGACAATGTTTGCTCCGGCACGTGAACGCCCGCAGGCCGGCCCAGGGGGCCTGCTGCGGCAAGCTCAAGCCTGAGCGCGTCACCGGCGGCTGCCGAACGGCGCAGAACCTGCGAATGCGTGTCATGCCCGTCGCGGACGCGCTCCAGGCTCCAATCCGCGCCGCCGACGATCCATACCGGTGAGGCGCTGTAGTAGGCGTTGTAGTCGCTGTAGAGGATAGAATCCGCCGAGTCTGTTCGAAGGGCGGGGCCGGCACGGTTGTCGAACAAGTTACCACGGAGGAAGACCGCTGCGCCGGCGACGGCCTCAACGCCCGCTCCGTTACCGCCGGCGAACTCGGAATGCTCGACGCGCAGCCCCGAGACCCTCTCGGCCCGGATGCCGGACGCCTGTCCCTCGAAGCGGCAGTTCTTGACCGAGATGTCCCGGGAGTCCGCGAGTCTCAGTGCGCCCGCGAAGGCGAGTCGCTCCAACTCAACTCCCTGGCTGTTTTCAACCGACACATCCCCGCGAATGAGGGTCGACAGCTCGCCCCGGCTGCGGATGGCAAGCGGATGGTCTTCACCGTTGCCTGGGGCCAGGGCGATGTTCCCCTCATACTCGCCGCCCTCAAGGTACAGCGTATCGCCGGCTCCCACCTCCCTCGCCGCGCGCTGCAGGGTGCGCCACGCGTTCGCTACCGAAAGTCCGTCGGCATTGTCGTCACCGTCCGGGCGGACGTAGTAGATGTTCTCCTCGTAAGGGAACGGCCCCAGGTCGCTGCCGTCCCCGGCCGCGCCCCGGAACCGCGATGTCGCCTGCAGGCGGTAGTCGTGGTGCGCGGGGTCGGCAAACTCCTGGTTCCCGTCGATCCGGGCCAGCTCGTCCGGCCCGATGTTGTTGCGGTACTGCTCAGGGATATTGCGGATAGCGCCGATCAGGCTATGCACCACATCGTCGCTGCGCGACTCCTGCCCCCATCCCCCAATACCGACGATCCGCTCGGCAAGATGCGGGCCGCCCGCCTTGATCTGCACGTCCGAGCTGCGGCTGCCCCACGACAGGTTCCTGAACATCCGGCTCCGTCCACCGTCACTGGCGTAGAACTGTATCCCGGTCGAGCGGTTGAAAAACGAGGTCGAATGCCTCACCTCGTCGTTGGCCGGGTTGTAAACGATGATGCCGTGGCCGTTGTTCGCGTAGGAGACGCAATGCTCGACCAGGTTGCCCCCGGCCACTTGCCGGTCGCTGTGGCTTCGTACGGTGATGCCCCGCGCGTTAAGGAAGGAGGTCAAATTGCGCAGCTCGCACTCCCTCGCACGCGGAAGATAAAAACCCGAGGGAAATCGGTCCGCGGACGAAAGCCCTCCCGACATGCGTGGCAGCGGGGTGTGGCTGTGGAACCCGGTCGCGGCCAGGCCCTCGATCTTGACGCGCGTGGCCCGGTGCAGGAACATGCCCGCGCGGTTTTCGATGACGGCGACGGAATAGCGGTGCGTGCCGGGGGGCTGCAAATCTGAGGGGGAGATGTAGAGCTTGCCCGCGTCCGCGTCGTAATGGCAGCGTCCGGGGTTGAATTCAAGCTCCTCGACATTCGGCGCGACGGTCAATGTGCGGAAGGTGTCCAGCTCGAGCACGGCCTGCACCTCCTGGTCGAAGTCGGCCTCGTACACGAAGCGGTAGCCCTCGACCTTGCGGAACGCGGGCGCGGGAACGTCGCCGCGCAGAAGCGCCGTGCCGGGGACCTCCGCACGGATCACGATATCGGCCTCCATGCTGCCGAGGTCCTCGCGCGCGACCGACTCATGGTACTCGCCGGGGGCTATGGTCAACGTATCACCGGGTTCAAGCGCATTAACACCCTGCTGGACGGAGACGAAAGCGGTATCCCAGCCCCTGCCGTCGTGTTGATCACTACCCTCTATGGAGACAAAATATTCGGCCGCATTGGCGCTGCCGAAAAGACAGAACATCAAAAACATGAACACAAGTGTACTGATGGCTGCTTTCATTATTCTCTCCTCTAAAGCAAAATGTAATTGTTCATTGAACCCCGTTGCCTCATCACCACCGTGCCCTGTTGCCCGTGGCATGATAATTAAGCACTACGAGCCGCTCTCACCATAAAATCCGCACCGTCACAGGGTTCGGTGGTGGAACAACGTGGTTCAATGAGGACTCATTGTTCGTAGATATTCAGTGAAACACGTTACCGCCGGGCTTGTCCCGGT
>JAGYMT010000500.1 GCA_018400335.1 Kiritimatiellia bacterium
GTTTGCCAATATATCCATCGGGATCTTCCGTCATGAACAGGACGTGCATGGCTTCTAGTTGCTCGCGGCTGAGGCCCCAGCGGAGCTGGGGATGGCGCGTCCATGAGAGAATGGCGCTGTTGAGGATGACGTTGGGATCGGCGATGCGGGTTTCCACGGCTTTGATCCGCTGATGGAAAAGTACTTTGTCGCTGCCGGGGCCTTCGTGCAGCAGACCGTGGGGTTCGACGAAGGTGATGTACTGTTTATCGCCGTCGAGAAGCCAGAGAATGAAGTCGGGGTGGAAGTTCCCGGCCTCGAAGAAGCCGACTCCCTTGCCTCGGCTCATGTTGCGCAACAGAAACAGTTCGGTTCCCGCGTCGGTCATGTCCTTGTAGTTGTCGTCGCACCATTCTTTCAGGTCGGACACGAATTGGTATTCGCTTTCGTTTAGCGCCACAGGCAATACGGTAATCTTTCCGCCGCGCCGGACGTGAAAAAGCGGCTGGTACAGGTGGCGACCGAAATTGCAGGCGCATAGGTCCCCAGCCTTGAGCAGTTCGTTCTTCCGGGTTTCCAGCTCCTTGGTGATCTTCTCGATGTTCTGAATGAGCTGGTCTTCGTCGCCGTCTACGACCAACTGGTACTCTTCTTCCGCCGGGAAGTTGTCATCTCCGGGCGTCAGATCACGCAGTTCAAGCCTGGGTTCGATGTACTCGCGCTTGCGGTAGTTGTAGAGATGGTCGCAGTACCTCTTGAGGAGTTCGGCCGCAACTTGCTGCAGCAGATTGACGCCACCGAAGTCTTTTGGATCGAGGCGGCTTGTCGGCAGATAGAGCGTGTACCACGTTGGATCAGCCAGCAACGACCGGATGCCGTCCTTTGTAATGTTCAGGTTGTGCCATGTACGTTCCCGCTTGAACCGCTCGACTTCAAAGTAAAGCGCGTCGTAATCCAGAAAGGCGAGATGGCGTTCGCGGAACTGGGCCCGGTCTTTCTGTGTTACGTTTGCCGTCTCGCGCGAGGAAACAGCCTGAATGCGTGGATACCAGTCGGCAACGACCGTATTATGTGTCATATACTCCGGCACGTCCCCAACGCAGGGAACGGCAGCGTCTTTCTTGAAGTCGTATTCCTTGCCGTCGACGGCTTTGCGTTTGGGTCGGAGAATACGGAGGCGCTTGTCTACGTCGTATGTCACGTTCAGCGGGATCGTGAATATACGCCGCCGCTCGTTGCCGGGCAGCCCTTCTTCCTTCAAGAACTCCCGGAATTTCTCCATGAAGTCGGCTTCAATGCCGAATACATTGAGCGTCTCAAGCTCCTCGATGAATAGCGGACGTTCCGGGGCGTGCGAATGGCCGCTGCGTTTGAGGCACCATTGATAGCCCTTGAGGCGGACTCCGCGACCGAAAAGTTGAATAATCTGCGCGCCCTCGCTGCGACCGACGTGCATAAGGCCCATCGTGCTGACGCGCCAGCAGTCCCAGCCCTCGACAAATTTCTTCGAGCCGATTAGCAGGTTGACGGGAGAAGTTGATTCCCTGATTCCGGCGAACATCGCCTCGCTGAAGTCGCTGTCTGCAACCGAAAGAGGTATGCCGGTGGCCGCAGCGACTTGTTCCACGTGGTCACAAAGGCCCTTGGCATCGCCGACGTTGATGAGTCCGAATGGCTCCTCGGCAGCCCCGACTTTCAGCGCAACTTCGCCGGATTCTCCCTTGATACGTTCGAGGTTCAACTGACCGCCGCCTACGTTGTTGAACAGGCGGCGCAGAATGTCGCGATAGATGGCAGCGGTG
>JAGYMT010000501.1 GCA_018400335.1 Kiritimatiellia bacterium
TCCTATGCACATACACTCTCTGACGGGCCGGTTAAGTCGTGCGATTACCCGACCCGCTTATGCGAGTCCTTCTCACTGACACTCATAGCGCCATTCATCAACGGAATATCCCACGCTAAACCCGGAAGCGCCCCAATATCCAAGGAATCCGATGAATATTGGGAGTTCCTTGCCGCGCCAGTCCGTAGCCTGTGGCGAAGGCTGGTTGAATGTTGGATATTCAACTGCTCTTCCAGGATCACCACCATGCCTCGCATTGGAGGCCGGCGGCGATGCCTGCGGTTGCGTCCAGATACGCCGATTCACCAACCTTGCCTTCGAGGCCGCTGCCCCAGGCCGCATAGGTGAAATAGGCGCGCAGCACGGGACGGTCGAGGAAGGCAGGGCCTATTCTCAATTCGGGGGCAACGGTGAACTTGTAGAGGATTCCCCTGCAATCGTCCGGCTCGTTGTCCACCCAGTCGGCGCCGAACTCTGCCGCCAGCGCGATGTGCCTGGTGAAGCTGTAGATCGGGCGCAGGCCCCCGGAAATCCAGGTGATCCGTGAGGAATCGTTCTCTCCGTTATCGAACACCTGGTAAATCAGGGCGCTCATCACGGTGAAGGGTCCGGCGGTTTGCAGCAGCGTACTGTCCGTAACGCGAAAGCGCCATGCGTCATCGAGTCCCGGCGAAGGCTTCTGGACAACGGGCGCGAAATCAGAGCCTGCTCCGCGTCCGTACTGGATGCTCAACCGGTTCAGCCCGTCGTTCGGAAGCGGGATCTCGTGTATCGCGCCGATCGCGCCGCCGATGCTCGACTCATAAGTATGCGTGGTTGACGCGGCCGCTGAATCCTTTGAAGTGTACTCGCCGCCCTTGACGGACGAGGGCGCGATCCAGAGCGTGCCGGAGCCGAGCGGGGCGGGGATGTCATAGATCCTCAGGTCGAGGCTGTTCTTCGCCACGCGGCCCATCTTGGGGAATTCGTAATCGTCGCTTGAGCCGCCCAGGTAGGCGGCGGCGAGTTTTACGTCGCCAAGGGCCAGCGACAGATCCTCGATGCCTCCGCCATAGCCGCTCATGTCGAGAATATAGTAATCATTGATGTGTATATCGAGCCTGCGGTAGAAACGCTGGCCGGCCCAGAATTTCACGCCGGACGCCCAATCGAAGTCGCCGGCCTCCACGAAAGCCTCGCGCAGCGCGAGCCCGTCCTCATGAATCTCCGCCCCCGTATCCTGGTCGGTCTTATAGGAAAGCCGCACCTGCATTTTGAAGAATGGTCTATCGGGCTGCATGATGAAATGCTTCGACAGCGCCGTTTCGAGATATGTCTCCGCCTCGTTGCCCAGCCTGTATTTAGCGTCTGCGCCCGGGGCCTGGAACGCGACCTGGTGGCCGCCGTGTCCGTTCACGCCGAACCCGGAGCGGAGGTAGCCGTTGAACTCGAAGCCTCCGAACGGCGGGGTTGTGAAGGGCAGCGCGGGCTCGCGGGTCACTGCCTGGCGCGGCAAGGGCGCGGCGGACGGCTCCGCTGACGGAGCCGGGGCGGATGTGTCTTCAAGCGCCTTCAGTCGCGTTTCCAGCTCGCGCATTTCCAGAGCGTGCCGGTTCTTCAGCGATTCGAGCTCATCCCTGACGGAGGCGGCGGATGGGATTGGCTGGACCTGGGCTTGAGCGGCGGACATGGCAAAGACCGCTGCGGCGCAAATTATCAACCTAGTAGCGAATCCTCGAGTAGACATAATATGATCTCCCTTATTTAGCTCCTTAATTTTCGATTGTTC
>JAGYMT010000502.1 GCA_018400335.1 Kiritimatiellia bacterium
GGACGAGCATGCCGTTCTTGGGTTGCAGGTACGCCCGCGTTACAAAGGATGGTTACGCCTGGCTTCGTCCGCAGTTTGGATTGCGCCGGTCAGGCGGGGCGGCAGATCTCGGCGGCGGCGGACAGGAGCGCGTCCGTTTCTTCGTCCGTTCCAACGCTTATTCGCACGAACGAGCCAGTGCGCGCGCCGCGAAAATGCCGCACGAGGACGTTTCGCTCCCTTAGCGCGCGGTAGAGGGTCTCGGCGTCAACACCGGCGGGGCGCGTCCACAGGAAGTTGGCCTCTGAAGGGAAGACTTCAAAACCCAGCTCCGCCAGGCGTCCGGCGCACCTGTCGCGCGTGCGCTTGACTCGTTCCGCGTTTTCGCGCGCCCACTGATCGCCGCGCACGGCGGCGATCGCCGCGGCCTGAATGATGCGCCCGAGGTTATACGAGTCCTTGATCTTGAACAGCGCGCCTATGAGGTCGGCATGTCCCACCGCGTAGCCCAATCGCAGGCCGGCTAGCGAGTGGGATTTGGATAGAGTCCGCGCGACGAGCACATTGTCGCGCTCCAGCGCGAGATCCATGCAATTCTCCTCCGCGAATGCGACGTATGCTTCGTCTATCAGCACCACGCCGGGGAAGCGTGCGCAGAACCCGCGTATGACGTCCTTCGGATACCTGATTCCGGTTGGAGCGTTAGGGCACGTGAGGAAGAAGAGCGAGGCCGAGTAGTCATCCGCCATTGCCCACTCGAACCGCGGACCCAGTTCCACCGGCCGGGCCGCAACGTCGCGAATCTTGGTGAGGACGGGGTAGAGCGAATAGGAGGGCTCAAAATAGCCGATGCAGCCGTCATCCTCGACAAACGCTCTGGTGCAAAGAGCGAGCACCTCGTCGGACCCGTTGCCCGCGAACACCTGTTCCTGCGAGCAGCCGTGGAGCTCAGCCAGCGCGCCGCGCAGGTCGCGGCTGTCGGGGTCCGGGTAGAGGCGCAGGCTCTCCGTGTTGAATTCGGACAATGCCTCGGCGACTCGCGGAGACGGCGGGTAGGGGTTCTCGTTGGTGTTCAGCTTGATCAGGCGTCCTGCGACGCGCGGCTGTTCGCCCGGCACGTAGCCGGCGAGTGAGACCACCGATTTCTTGATATACCCGCTCATTGGCCCGCCTTTTCAAACCGGACCTGCGCCGACCGGACGTGCGCATCCATGCCCTCGACGCGTCCGAACGCCTCGATCACGTTCAGCGTATCCATAAGATCCGCCCTCGTGAACGAAATAATGCTCGTGCGGCGCCTGAAATCATCCGCGCTCAGTCCTGAAAACATGGCGGCGGTTCCGCCGGTCGGGAGGACGTGGCTTGGGCCGGCCACGTAGTCGCCCACGCATTCCGGGCTCCATGCTCCGACGAACACCGCGCCGACGTCGCGGACCTTGCGCAGCCAGTTGCGCGGTTCGCGCACCATGATCTCGAGATGCTCCGGCGCGAACCTGTTGCACAGCTCCATGCCGGTATCAAGGTTGTTCACTATCGCCAGCATCGTGCCCTCGGCGAGGACTCGCAGCACGGCGGGGCGGCGGCTCAGCGTATCGGCCTGCCTGAGCAGCTCGGCCCGGACCGCCTTCGCGAGGTTTCTGGAGGGCGTAACGAAGAGCAGTTTTTCCAGACCGGTTCCGTGTTCGGCCTGCGAGAGCAGGTCGGCTGCGACGCTTGCGGGCGAGGCGCTGTCATCGGCAAGCACGGCTATCTCGCTCGGGCCGGCAACGAGGTCGAGATTGTCGGG
>JAGYMT010000503.1 GCA_018400335.1 Kiritimatiellia bacterium
GCTCAGGCAGGCGCAAGCAGGGCGAAGCGAAGGTTACCCTTGTAAGGTTGGCATGACAACAAGTAAACGGCGCGGAACCATCCGCGAACACAATATCAGCTACCCGAAACTCGCGGTTTGCGAGGAACGACCGGTTATAGCTTCGCTCAATACACATCGCTCCGCTTCCAACGAACCGGTTTTCGATATGCACTATGCGCTCGAAATGGGAATAGTACTCAGCGGGTCGGTCACGAGATACTGTCAGGATCACCAACGTCTCTGCCGGACGGGTGACGCATGGTTCTGCGGCATGTGGGATCTGCATGCTTTTCGCATTGAAACCGCCCCCTGCAAACTGCTGGTCATGGTGATCTGGCCGACCCTTCTCATCAACTCATTCTTTCCCGAGGCGCCCGGCATCCCATGGATGAAGCCGTTCAAGACGCCCGCCCGCGCAAGACCGGCCGCCGATTCAAACGAGAGAAAGGAGCTCATGGAGATCGCCGCTCGCGTGGCTCTCCGTGCGAGCGACGACAGCCCTCCGGCCAGGCTGCGCCTTCGCATGCTGGCGCTTGAAATGCTCATGTGCATTCTGCGGGACGCGAAAGATCAGGAGTCCGTCCCTCACTCGATTGATCCCGCTGGACACAGGAACATACTGCCGGTGCTTGACATGGTTTTCGATTCCAGCGCGATGATTTCAAACGCCAGCGCCGCCGGAACGTGCGGGATGAGCCCGGACGGATTCGCGCGGGCGTTCAAAAACCGGATGGGTATTTCGTTCGCCCAATTCGCGCTCAGACATCGTATTCAGAGAGCGGCAAACGAGCTGGCCGTTACCGACAAACCGGTCAAGGCGATAGCCGCCGACTGGGGGTTCGTTGATGAAAGCCATTTCTACAAGCTGTTCCGCAAGCATTACGGGCGAACGCCGCTGGAATACCGCCGGCTGGCAAGGCAGGAGGTGACCGGTTAGCGCCCTAATCATCAGGTACTGCCGTCAAAAAACAAGTCCCCCGCCCGGCTGCCGGGCGGTACATAACGCGGCGCTGAACGGCGCGCCTGAATTTTGGTTGCGGCCCGCGCGCCGCGTTATTCCTCATCCTTCTGGAACACCATTTCCTCCCGAAAGAGGCCAGGAGTTTTCTTGTTGTCGGCGATTGCTTTGGCAAGAGCTTCGGATGACGCCACATCCTTCGCGACGACACCGGTGTTCAACATCCGCAAGGTCAACTGTTTCGAATCCACGCTGTAGGATGCGAACTGGAATGTCCTGTTGTCGTCAGGACGCTTGCCCTGCATGGTTCCGACCCAATCCAGTTGAACCAGCGTTACGCCGGCGTTTCGCCATAGACAGGCGCGCGCGAACATTGCATCATCCGAGCCGGACGGGAAGACAACGAGATATTCGCGTTCGCCCATCGGAAGTATGACAAGACTCTCCTTTTTCCCCTCCGCCACCGTTCTCTGCCAAACTCCTACGACTGCCGGATCTATTGGTGTCTCGGGGCTTTTGACAAGCGGAACGGTGTAGTCACAACCGGCGAACAACGCGCACGCAGCACAAGCGATTATCATTTTTTTCATCTATTCCTCCTCGATTCCTTTAATCCCGTCCCTGTTGCGGATCTGTAGATCTTGATGGCCTCAATTTTCCGCCCCTTCGCCAGCGCCTCTGCTATCTACTGTGTTTCTTCGGCGGTTGGTGTTTGCGCCATATTCACCTCTATTCTTGTTTCACTGTCGTCCCATAGGGACAGGAATAATGGAATAGCGGAATAC
>JAGYMT010000504.1 GCA_018400335.1 Kiritimatiellia bacterium
CATACTTGCGGTTGTTCTCGCGCCACGTATTGATCATGTCATGAACAAGCTCCGGGTCGTCGAATAGCGCCATGCTTGCCGCCTCGACGCCCATAAACGAGCGGATCGTTCCGAACGTGCTGCCCGCGCCCATGACCAGCGGACGGGTGCGGTTGTCGAACCGTTTGCAGTTTGTTTCCATCTCCTCCGCGGACATGAACTGCCGGGGCGTCGTGCGCGCTTTATGAAATTCCCACGACGCGCGGTCGCGCACCGGGTACACGCGGTATTCGGGCATGCTGTAAGTGTCGGCGTTGTCAATGACCTCGCGAGTTACGGATCCGTCCTCGCTCTCGATGATGACGAATCCGTTCTCCTCACGCTTTGTTGTTTTGATTCCTTCCGCGCCCCAGGCCATGCCGAAATCCAAGCCGACGGGTCCGGTTGTGCCCCAGTAGCGAAACCAGCTTTCCACGTCGCGGTTCCGCCAATTCGTGACGCATCCACCGATATGTGCGGGCATGCCGCCCGCCACCAGCCGCTCGTGCGTGGGAAGCAGGCATCCGTGGCTCATGCCGGGCGCGCCGGGGAAGCCGAAGATCGGCACATAGTCGGGCGTCCGCCCGGTGGCCACGGCCAGGAAACGTTCGCGATCAGTCATTCTCTTTTTCAACGGATTATCCTTTCTTGTCATAAACATTGATGAATCATCGAAGGCTATGCCTTTATCCACTTGACATCCGCTTCAGCTCCCCGGTCACCCCCTGTCCACCGACCAGCGTTCGGCATTTTTCAGCAACTCGCGCGCTTCGGTCTCCGTGCGAGCCCAGGTCGAGATGAAGAGTCCGCGGGCCGAAAGTTGTTCCAGCGCCGGCTGGATTTCATCGGGCGCAAGACCTATTTGCAGATTCTTGCCCGCGGCCTGCACGGTTTTCAAGGTGTCCATGTAATGCAGCGGGCTCGGCTTTCCGGCGCCGGGCCCGATTTGCAGCGCCTGGAGGCGCGGCAGCTCGCACAAGGCGGGAACATGGGCGAAGGCGCCGACTCCGTCCACGTGATACACAGTGTGATCGAGATAGCGGGTCTGCCTCTCGATGACCGGCAGAAACAAATCGATGAACATCTCCGGCCCGATCATATAGGAGAAATCGTTCTGCGCCGCGTAGGTCTTGCCAGGCGACCAGAATCCAAACCAACAGGTCGAACCCTCCGAGACCTCGCGAACAATGCGGTAGAATTCCTCGTAAACTTCGCACCACTGGTCCATCAGGTAGACTTCGGCGGCCACCACCTCCTCGGGACGGTCCATGACATCAAGCAGTAGGCGCTCGTTGCCGCGCAATGCCGCAAGGGTATCCCCGCATCCGCCGAATGCGCCGATGCTCGGAATGCAACGCCCGGCGGACTCACGCGCGGCGCGTTCGAGCGCCTTCAACGTGAACTTCCACCATTCGCCATCGCGGTTGACGCGCAGCTTCAGCACATCCCCGGCGAGCCCCTCGCCCGTGACGACGGGGTCCCACCAACCGGTACGGAAGTCCAGTGTGGTCGGGCATCCGAGGAACGCGGGGATGGCGGTGTGACCCGGGTAGCCCACCGTCCAGATAGGGAAGGACTCGCCGCCGTAGAACGTGCGGCGCATGCCGCGCGTATTGCACGCGGCGGCATAGTCGAGATCCGTCCAGCGTTCAAGCGGGGTCGCCGGTTGCGAAGGCGGAGGCGGATCATCCGGCGGGCTGTCCAGCGGCGCTTTAACGGCAATCGCCGCCCGTCCGAAGTAT
>JAGYMT010000505.1 GCA_018400335.1 Kiritimatiellia bacterium
CATAATTAGAATCGCTGATAGAATACACGTTCCGGCGCAGGGATCAACATTGAAGATCACAGGCGCTATCCAAGTCATATTTCAGTTGCATTATTTCGGGAATATGTTGATATTTATCCGAATATGTATTCACAGCTTCACATAGGTTGAGAAGAACATTGGCATCTCGAACGTTGCTCATAAAATTTTCGCCGGGCGAAAATTTTATTCAGGAGGCACATGACAAGCCGGAACATCAACGCATCACGAATGGCGCATTCCCGCATGCTTGCGGAACTGCGGGACAGCATCAGCGAGGGCCGGCTACAGCCGGGCGATCGCCTGCCCCCGGAGAAGGATCTCGCCAAAATGTTCGACATCAGCGTCACTTCGGTGCGCCGCGGCATCAATGTGCTGGTGGATGAAGGGGCCGTAGAACGAAGACAGGGTAGCGGAACATACGTTCTCCAGCAGCGCCAGGCGCCCGCTCCCACGGCGAGACGCGACACGGTTGCGATGATCATCTCAATCGAGCTCACGGTCTACCACCCTTTCTTCAGCGAGGAATTCCGCGGGTTCCGCGACGGCATCAGGGACCTGGGCTGGCGCATGGTAGACCTTGACAGCCCCCGGTCACTCAAGCAGGAAAATGATATCGTATTCTTTCCCGTTGACGCAGCACAAGTCGCCGGATGGATCGGCAAACACCCGGAGCTGACCGGCGCGCTGGTTGCCGCCAATGTCGCTCCCGATCTAATAAAACGGATCAACAACTCCATTCCCGTCGTGGCGCCCGACTCCACGGAGGCATGTCCTTACGCATCCTATGATTTCGAGCGCGAGTTGGCGCGCGCGATTGATCACCTTCGGCTCAAGGGCGCCCGCAAGATCTGGATTTGTGACGGCGGAGACGGCAGCCTCGTTGTTCCGCGCCTGGAGCGGGGAAACGAAGATACCAAGATCCCCGCCCTTATCTGGGATAACACCGGGCACAGCGCGCACGCTTCGGACGTAACCGCGAACGCGCACCGCCTCGCTCTCAAAGCACTGAAGACGCATACCGGCATTGACGGCATTGTGGTGGGCAGTGATTTCGCCGCTCAGGGAGTGGCCGACGCACTCACAAAGCGGAAGATCCGGGTGCCGCATGATGTGCGCGTCGCGGCGATAGTCAATTCAGAGAGCCGTCTTCATATCCCCTTCCCCACGACAAAGCTCATCGCCGACGGTCGCGCGCAGGGCCTCGCCCTTGCGCGCCTGCTACATGAACATATCGTATCGCCGCGCACGGCGCCCTCCCGCGTCGAACTCGCATGCACGCTGGAGTCAGATGGGTAATTCAGGAACCAACATCATAATCATGTACGCGGACGACCTCGGGTTCGGGGATATCGGCTGCTACGGCGCGGAACATGTTTCCACGCCCAACCTCGATCGCCTTGCAGCCGGCGGAATCAGGTTCCACCAGAGCTACGCCACGGCCGCCACCTGCACACCTTCCCGCTACAGCCTCCTCACCGGCTCCTACCCCTGGCGTAATTCACGCGCGGCCATTCTCGCGGGCGACGCTCCGATGATCATAAACAACAAGGCTCACACTTTGCCGGCCATGCTTCGCAAAGCAGGCTACAAAACAGGCATCGTGGGCAAATGGCATCTCGGCCTGGGATAGGGAGATCTGGACTGGAACAAGACAATCAGCTCCGGACCGAACGAAGCAGGATTCGATTACTCTTATCCTGAATCCGGAACTCTCTTTATGGCGCTCATCGCCTGCCTG
>JAGYMT010000506.1 GCA_018400335.1 Kiritimatiellia bacterium
GCGCAAGCAGGGCGAAGCGAAGGTTACCCTTGAACACGGTGATCATAAAAGGAAGGGAGGCAAGGCGATGAAGACTGATTGGACAAGAGTGTATTTGCTCATGCTGCTTTTCGCTCTGTCGGCGGGGAGCGTGCTCGCGAACAATCTGATGGTAACGAACGTGACGGTAAGCGGCCGGGACGACACTACCGCTTTCGTGCAGTTCGACATATCGTGGGAGAACTCGTGGCGATATCAGGCGGGAGGCGAGCCGCCGTATTTCCATGACGCAGCCTGGGTGTTCTTCAAGGTGCTGCCGGACGGCCGCTCCGCATGGGAGCACGTCACTCTTGAAGGCGCGGGGACCAATCCGACGGACTACGCGGTGGGCGCCGGCACGCCGATTGATATGGTCGTGCCTTCGGATCGGATAGGGATGTTCGTGCGCCGCTCGTCCGACGGATCGGGCACGACCCTGGTTCAGAACGTCAAGGCGGTATGGAACTTTTCATCGAATAGTCTGATTAAGACCGACAAGGTCAAGGTGCAGGCCTTTGGGGTGGAGATGGTGTATGTGGCGGAGGGCGATTTCTGGGCGGGCAACACCAATGGCATCATCAACTCAAGTTTTCATGCACAGGGCAACGACAACTCTCCGATCTACATCTCTTCCACCAATGTCTTCACTATCTACTGGGGCGCCGGCGATGGCAACAGTGCGGTTGTGCCGAACACTTTCCCCAACGGCTATGCCGCATTCTACTGCATGAAATATGATATCACGCAGGGGCAATACGCGGACTTTCTGAATGCCCTGACCCGCAACCAGCAGACCAACCGCTGCACGGCCACAAACTTGAATTACTACATGTCGGGGACTGCGGGAGGGAGCGAGGCCATTCAGAACCGCAACACCGTGCAATTAACCGGGGATCCCAGCAGCCCGTCCCCGCGGGTGTACACCAACGCCAGTCCTGATCGAGCGTGCAACTGGCTGTCATGGGCGGACGTTGCGGCATTTGCGGACTGGTCGGGATTGCGTCCTATGACGGAGCTGGAGTTTGAGAAGGCGTGCCGGGGTCCGCTTGTCCCTGTGGCGGACGAGTATGCTTTTGGCGAAAGCACATACACCGTGATTTCGGGGCTGCAAGGCGAGGACGGTTCGGGAACGGAGTACTATACCTCCGGAAACCTTGTTGTCCTCGGCAGTAGCCCGGACGGCCCGGTGCGGGTAGGGATATTCGCCAGAGAGAACTCGACACGTGTTGAGTCTGGCGCGTCGTATTGGGGGATAATGGAATTGAGCGGAAATCTGTGGGAGCGGCCCGTGACGATAGGGCACGCGACGGGGCGCTTATTCACGGGGTTGCACGGCAACGGCGTGTTGACCGTCGGCGGGGACGCTGACGTCACTGCCTGGCCGCCGAACGCGACAGCAGACGGCGTCGGGTTCCGCGGCGGTAATTGGAATAATGACGCGACGAACGCGCGCGCGTCGGACCGCAACAATGCCGCTAACGTGAACGCGGATCGGAACAACAACAACGGCGGGCGCGTCGTGCGCGGGGCGCCGTCGGGGGTGGGTGAGGAATTGAAGATTGATGAGTTTAGATTGCCGATTGGCCGGAAGAAAGGAAGTGGATACGAAGAAGCGGACAGCAACGATAGTGACGGGAATGCTTCTGCTGGCGCGGGGGCGCGTGCCGCTCATGAGGACACGCGGTTCGCTGGCGGCTCTTTCGACGGCTGGGATCGGGATGTCATGGCGGAGTCC
>JAGYMT010000507.1 GCA_018400335.1 Kiritimatiellia bacterium
GCGGGAATCCGCAAGTCGCCGCGCCTGGACGCCCGCCGCCGGACTGGTGTTGGAGACGAGGGGTCGGCCGGAAGGTCCGGCGGACTCGTTGCGTGATGTCATGGCGTTGTGGAATGAGGCCGGAACACCGCTTGGCAGGAGCCTGGTTTCCAGAATCTACTCGGGCGTTCATCATCACGGGGAGCCGCGCGATTTCATCGCGCGTTACAGCGGTTTTTTCAATGCCGCGGCGGAAGGGGAATACCTTTTCGCCACTGTCTCGCGCGATGCTTCCTTCCTGCTGATCAACGGGCAACCGGTGGCGGAGTGGCCGGGCTGGCACGAGGAGTGGGAAGGCATCAGGGGGGAGAAGTGCGGCACGGTGTCGCTCGCCGCCGGCCTCCACAGGATTGAATACTTTCACGTTCACAGGCAGGGGCGGGTGGTTGCCATCGCGGCCTGGCGTCCGCCCGGCGGAAAACTTGATGTTATGCCGTCCGCCGTCTTTGCGCCGCCCGCCCGCTTCACGGTTGATTCGGTTTCGGCTGCTCCCCCGGGCACGCCGCCTTTCTCCTTTCAATGGCGCAATCTCGGGCACGCGATCGTCGAGGGCAATGCCCTGGTGGAGACCGAGTTCCGCGCCGTGCTTCCGTCGGGAGAGACCGCAACGTGTTCCTGGGAGTTTGATGACGGATCGGCCGCCGATGGCGCGAAGGTCGTCCACGTATTCCCCGCGCCCGGTATGCGCTCCGTAAAGTTCGTCGCACGTTCCGCCGCAGCGCCTTCCGGCGAGGTGACGCAGTCAGTGCTTGTTCATCCCGTGTGGTCTGCCGTTAATGAGTGGCGGGACGCGGCGTTCGAGAAGCGGCGGGACAGGCTGATGCAACTGGATCTCGACATCGTGCCTTTCGGAGACCTCGTCAACATGACGACTATCGCGTTGGATCTTGACGATAAGGCATGGCTGTCCAGGCTTGGAAGATTGCTCTGGAAGCGGCGCGGCGAGCTGACTGGCGCCGGCATGCCGCTTCTTTTCAAGCTCGGTTTCTATTTCCAGCACTACTCCGAGCGCGAATATGATCTTGCCGAAGCTGTCTTCCGTTGGGTGTCGGAGAGCGCGCTTGCCGATTCGGCTTTGAGGGAAAGGGCGCTGCTGCGTCTGGCGGAATTGCTGGCGCATTGCATGGACAGGCCGGAGGACGCTCAGGCGCTGCTCCAGGTGATAGGCATGAACGAGCTTGATGCGGACGAGCAGAGGCTCAAGCTTCTCCTGGAAGGCGACGTTCTGCTGGCAAGGGGCTTCCCGGAACGTGCCAGGATCGTGTTTCGGACGGCGGGCAATACGGACCGACAACAGCCGCGAATCGCGGCTGTGCGCCGCCGCGCGGCGATAGAGAGGGCGCGACACGGTCTTTCGGAAGGGCGTCCGGATGAAGCGGCGGAACTGCTCTCCGCGGTGGAGTGGGGGACGCCGCTTTCGAGAATGTCCGCGGAAACGGGACTGCCGATGGTGGATGCGAACATCGCTCGCCGCGAGTATCCGTTCGCCCTGGCCCGCTGCAGGCGGCTTCTGAATTCTCTTGCAACCGACGAGCCGGACCGCGCACAACTGCTTTTGAAGTTGGCGGAAATTCATGAAGCGCTGGGCGACCAGACGAAGGCCGACGAGGCGCTGAAGACGCTTCTCGAAAAATATCCTTACAGTGAAGCTGCCGCTGTTGCCGGGGAGCGGCTTTAGCTCCTTATTCGCGAAATGTTTGACTAA
>JAGYMT010000508.1 GCA_018400335.1 Kiritimatiellia bacterium
CCCTGAAAGGGACTCACATGCATCACGTTTGTCCCTTTCAGGGACTGAGGTATTAATTCTAACACGTTAAGTGCCAGGGCCTTCGTCCCTTCGCTAAACATGTGAATCCCCTTTGGGGACAGTAACGAATACCTTTCCGGACAGGCTCAAGCTACTCCCCTACGGTCTGCTCGGCCCGGTGCGGATTATGAAGAAAGTCCCGTCAACCGAAGTTAACGTCAAATAGACATATTTAAAGGAGAATGCCATGAAAATAAAACCGTTTATAATCCCGTCACTGCTACTCGTTGCCGCCAGCCTGAGCGCCGGAGAAAATGCCAAACCGTCGAATCCAGATAAAATCAACCGCCAGGCTTTGGTCACCCGGCATAATATCACGGTCAGCGAGAGCTATTGTCATTTGCCGCGCGGGGAGTGGGAGCCGCTGCAGATCGGCAACGGCCATTTCGCCTTCGGGCTGGACGTGACCGGCCTGCAGACCTTTATGCGCCAGGGCAATATGAGCCATGCCACGCTGTCGGACTGGGGCTGGCACACGGCCGCCAATCCGGAGAACTACCGACCGGAAGAAACGATGATTGAAATCGTCGGCGGGGGTGGGCATAAGGCCTCGTATCCTATCAAGGGTACGCATTACTGGGATGACCTGCCGGCGGCGGAAGCCGAACGGGCCAAGGGCGCCTGGAACTATTTCCGCGAAAACCCGGGGCGCTTGCCGCTCGGCCAGATCCGCTTCGACATCCGTACCGCCGTGGGAAGCCCGGTGAAGCCGGAGGAACTGAAAAACATCCGGCAGACCCTGAACCTCTGGACCGGGATGGTGCACAGCAGCTATGAAATCGAGGGTGTGCCGGTGGAGGTGATCACCGCCTGCCACCCCGACCGTGATGCGATCGCCGTGAAAGTCCGTTCTCCCCTTGTCCAGGCGGGGCGTCTCAAGGCCTTCTGGGAATTCTTGCCCTTGCGCAATGCGGGGACGGATGACTTCGTCGTCTTGAATACCTCGCAAAACCGCACGGATTTGCGGCGCATCGTCGATCAGGACAGCTACCACGTCTCCATCGCCCACGATAACGCCAGTTGGGAGACCATGAACTGGAAGCCCGGATGGGCGCGGCGCTACACGCTCGCTGCGGAACCGGGTGCCGAAGTGCTCAGCTTCGTTTGTGAGTTCTCGGCGCATCCCATCGAGGGCGTGTCGAATTTTGATGCCGCCGTCGCCGCATCAAGCCGGGCCTGGCCCGAGTTCTGGAAGAGCGGCGCTGCCATCGACCTGTCGGAAAGCAAGGACCCGCGCTGGCGCGAACTCGAGCGGCGCATCGTGCTCGGACAATACCTCACGAAAGTCAACTCGACGGGGAACTCGCCCCCACAGGAGAGCGGGCTCTTTTCCAACAGTTGGGAAGGCAAGTTTCATTTGGAGATGACCGCCTGGCACGGCGTCCATTTCGCGCTCTGGGGACGCCCTGATCAGGTGAAGGGCTGGATGGACTGGTATACCGGGCCCGGTCTGCAAGCGGCCAAAGCGGACGCCGCCCGCAAAGGGTACAAGGGCGCGCGCTGGATGAAGATGATCGCGCCGAGCGCCGAGTGGGAGTCTCCCTCCAACCACGGACCCTTCCGCATGACTCAAAATGGACACGCCATCTACTGGGCCGAGCAAATGTATCGCGCTGATCCCACCCGCCGCGTCCACATCCTGCACGTGATATGCACTCGAGGGAGACACCTTGCATATATTC
>JAGYMT010000509.1 GCA_018400335.1 Kiritimatiellia bacterium
TAACATGTTATCAACGTAGAAATCAATTGTTTGACTCATTTAGTCGAACAATCGAAAATTAAGGAGCTAACGCCCTCGAATTCGACCATCATCCCGGTGGGCTCAGCTTCAAAAGCCGGGAACTCAGTCCCGTTCTCCCGGCAGGCGTTGCGAATGGTAGCAATGCCTCTTCCCCATGCCTCGATGTCGCCTGTGCGAAAGAATGCGCCCGCTATCAAGGGATTATACGGTGCGGATTTATGCTTCTTCAGCAACTTCTCCACGGTCCAGCCTTCATTATCTTTGCCAATGACAAGCTTTCCGCCCTGAGCATTGGCGAACCCGCATATCCACTTAAGATAATCGTCGTGCCAGGCGCTTTTCCATTCTGTGTTTTGCTTCTCTTTCATGAGATATATGAACCCATCGGGTGCCGGGAACAATGCCTCAAATGCCGTAGTATTTCTCCACCCAGGTCCTTATCGTGTCCTCGTGCATTCCGACAATCTTGAGCTCGCGCTCGGCGTTCCGGGCTGAATCGGAGGCGTGCGCGGCGTTCACCATGATGTTGCTTCCGAACTCGCGCCGCACGGACCCGACATCCGCCTTGGTGGGATCGGTCGTTCCGAGCAGGTTGCGGATGATGGCAATGGCGCTGCCGCCCATGTAGACGAGCGCGAGCGAACGCTGTAGGCCGTCGGCTTTCTTCTCCTCTTCTGAGCACTGCGCCAAGTCCCGTCCCGTCATGAACTTGATGATCTGATTGAACTGCTCGTCACCGAGCGCCGGGCCCAGCTTGTCCTCCAGCACCGTCATCACATCCGGGGAAATCGGCATGTTGAACTCGGCTTCCAGCGCCTTGCCGATTTTTTCAGCCACTTTGCCCTTCATCTTGTCCCTCAGGTTCCGGCGGATCGGTGCGTAGAACTCCTCGGCCTGCGCCGCGCTCATGCGCAGCACCCTTGCCGCCACTATTCTCAGGCCGGAGCGGGAGAGAACGTCTATTATGTTGCCGGGCCGCGCGCTGGGGAAAAGGAAGTTATCCGGCTTGATCAGCACGAGCGTGGTCTCGACGTTTTCAGACTTATTGACATCCGCCGCATGCTGGACGATTCCGCCGTCGGACTTTGAGTATTCCGCCCAGAGCTTCAAGATCGAGCCGGTCTCCTCGAGGCTTCTTCCGATCAGCACGGCGGGCTCGAAATACTGGACCTTGTTGTTCGCGTCAAGGATGTAGTCGCCGTAGGTGTCGCGGATGCTCTCGCCGCTGCCCATTTTCACCGAGCCGGTGGTCTCCCTGATCTTGCGCATGGCGTCCTCCCCCTCGAACAGGAGCATGAATACCCGGCGCGGGAGGCCGTCCACGGGATCAGGGGTGTACGACCTCAGAATGTAGTCCGCGAAAAGACCGCGCATCGCGGAACCGTCAACCGAGTACTGCTCCACCAGCAGCGCGAATTTCTCCACCAGCTCGCGGCTCGGCGCGAACATCCTGGCGGCCACAAGTTCGAGGCCAGTGCGGCTCAGGAAGCGGCCTATCACTCCGCCGGTCCGGGATTTTGCGATCGTGTAAGGGTTGATGAGAACAAATGCGAGTTCGCTGGCCATATCTTTTTTCCTCCGGGGACAACTGTTTTTTCGTCAGCAATTCTCATTGTGGCTTATGTCCCCTGCCGCCTTGTGCGGCAGGAACGGATGATTGGGGGCAAACGCTTGCGTTTTCCCCCAATCATGTTCAC
>JAGYMT010000051.1 GCA_018400335.1 Kiritimatiellia bacterium
TCCCGTCGAGCCAAGGGCGATCGTGCCGCTGAATCGCAACGATCCGGGCGTCCATCCGCGCCGCGGCGAACGACTGTCGCTGAACAAGTTTCCCATGCGTGTCGGTTTCGTGCCACTGGGGGCGCTGACCGCCGAAGGCGAACCGCATCCGCATGCCGGAACCGGTTTCGGTATGTCGTTCTTCTGGGGCGTTCCGGTGGATGCCAAGGGCGTTCCGTCCGTTCACCGATATTACAACATCGAAGATCCTTTTCGCGGAATCGAGCTGCAGCAGTATCGCTACGACGGCAAGACCTTTGCGATCGAACACACCGAGCGGGTCGCATCCGACAGCCTGCTGGACGGCTGGTCGTTCGAATGGGCGGGGTTCGGCAATATGTTGCCGGATGGGCTGGACCTGATCGGAGGTCTGGTCGGCAGGCGCGGCGACTGGCAAGGGAGCGGGCTGGCGCGCTGGCGGCGGACGAAGTGCCGGTGGCGGCTCTGCTCCTTTACCCCGGTTCCCGAAGCAAAGAACGCATTTGAGCCGAGCCTGGTCCGTGACGGCGACGGCTCCCTGTTGCTGGCCGCGCGGCCGATGCCGCAAGAGCCCAGGCCGCGCAGTCATTCGATCCTGGCCTGGCGTTCCGCCGATAACGGCATCACTTGGGAATCCGTCCTGAACATTACTTCATCAAGAGTTCCCACGCCCGTCACCATCAATCGCGGACTGAACGGAAGGTTGTATATCGCCTCAAACCCGTATCGCGAGCAGGATTCCAAGGGTGGAACGAGCGCCAGCCATCTCCGCGAAACGCTCCAACTCCGGCCGCTGTCGGAAGACCGTCGTTCGTTAGGGGATCCCGTGACCGTGCGGGACGGCGACGCCGACTTCGGCGCCGCCCCGCACGGCTCAGTCTGGTGGTGCGATCATCCGGTTGGACGCACCGTTCGGCTCGCGGATGGACGGTGGCGTCACATCCTGACCTATCGCGTGCTTGAGCGCGATGAAACCATTGAGGGTTATCCGCCAACGCCGCATACCGGAACGTATATCGAAGAAGTGGTCACACCGGGACCGATGGCCGAGCCGGAATGGAGATTTCAAGATGAATGACTGCTCAAACATCCGCGCCCAATTGACGCCGGCGGACGTGGACGATGGCTTGGGGTACAACCATCCGTTTCGGCCGCAATTTCATTATACCCCGAAACACGGTTATCTTGGCGATACCACCGGCCTCGTGTGCTACCGCGGCGCGTACCACTTGTTTTACATGTTCGACCCCTGGGCGATGGACAAGGCCGAGCACAAGACCTGGGGTCACGCGACCAGTCATGACCTGCTGTACTGGGAACAGCAGGCGCCGGTGCTGGACACACTGGTCGACAATCGGCCGGGCAGCGGTTGCGGTGTGGTGGATCACGAAAACACCAGCGGCCTGCGCCGGGGCGCTCATAAACCGCTGGTTCTGTTTTACACCGACTATGTCCGAGGCACTTGCATCCTCTACAGCGCCGACGGCGGCGAATCGTGGACGCGCTACAGGCGCAATCCGGTCTTGTCGCAGGGTACCGATGTTCCCGCATTGGACGATGTTTCGGCTGACTTTCAATTATCCCGATATGCCGGTATCGAACGGAGACGGGTGATCGACCGGGGGCGGGATTTGCCGCGTGACCCGCTGGTGTTCAGATACAAACCCACGGGCGCATGGTGCATGATCCGACACGAGGCCAGGGGATACTGCTTCTATACATCGCGGAATTTGCTCGACTGGACCCATACATCGAGATTGGACGGATTTTGGGAGTGCCCAGATTTCTTCGAACTGCCCGTGGAAGGCGCCGACGATGATCGGAAATGGGTGCTGGTTCAGGGCAACGGCAATTATCTGATCGGGTCTTTCGACGGGCGCGCCTTCACGCCGGAGACGGAGAACTTGACGGTCTCCTTCGGCGGCGGTCTGTATGCGACGCAGACGTGGAAGGAAACACAGGATTTCGACCGCCTGACGCAGATGGCCTGGATGCCGTACCGGGAACCGCCGCCTGGCCTTGTCTGGCGGGGGCAGACCTGCATTCCCTGCAGCCTGAGCTTGAAGCGTTTTCCGGAAGGCCCGCGGCTTTGCCGCAATCCGCTCGTTGTCATCAAGAATCTCTACACGCATTCCGATTGTTCGAGGGATGTGGAACTATCGCCCGGCGCCGAGGCATGGATTATTTCCGGCGACTTGCTGGATCTTGCGCTGAAGGCCGCGATGTCGCCAGGTTCGCGGCTGAGCCTGGACATCCGCGGATATCGGCTCGAATACGACGGAACCGTCCTCACTTTTGATGGAATCCAGGCGCCGGTGGCGACGGAGGACGGAAGCGTGTCGCTGCGGATTCTGATGGACCGTTGCTCCGTCGAAATCTTTGCCCGAAGCGGCAGCGTCACGCTTTCCCGCGCTTTTTTCCCGAAGCCGGAAACAAGAGGTGTCAGAATATCCGCGACGGGTGGACGGGTGCGGATTAAGACGCTTGACGTTCATCATATCGAATCCATATGGCTCGGAAGGGAGTGAGAGGAGATCTGAAAAATGCAGAAGATTGCCATGCATCGCTATAGCGACTACCGTTGGCTGAGAGGATTCAATCTCGTCCCTTCGTGGGGCGCGCGGATCGAGCAGGCCTGGTGGGATTATGACCCTGGGCGCTTTCGAGAGGAGGTGGCACTGGCGCGCAGTGTGTATGCCAACGGTATCCGGTTGTGGATCGAGTTCACGGCCTGGATGGCCGATCCGGAAACCGTGACGGCGCGCTTTCTCGATGCCGTCGCGGCCATTGCGGAGCAAGGCATGAAGACCATGCCCTGCCTGTTTAACCGCTGGCACGACTACACCTACGACTACGGCGGCACCTACATTGAGGATTTGCACCGCGACTGGCGACCGAAGATCGAGTACGTCCATGCCTTGGTGGAACCGCTGGCCGCCGATGAGCGCGTCCTCCTCTGGGATCTCTGTAACGAGCCTCAGTGGCCTCGCCTCGATCCTTCGTCTAACGACAAGGAGGTCGAATGGCTGGCCCGCGTGGCCGAAACGGTGCGCGAGTGCGGTGCGCAGCAACCGATCACCATCGGGGTATTGCAGGTGGAGGCGCAAATGGACCGGTTGGCCCCGCTCTGCGACGTGCTCTGCTGCCATCCCTACGGACGGACGCCCGAGCAATTGCGCGAGATGCTGCAAGTCTGCAAACGAATCCAGGACAAGCACGCCAAACCGATGCTGTGCAACGAATGCATCCCGGGTTGCCTTGACGACCTTCGCCGCGCCGAGTGCGCCCGCTGGAGCATCGCTGCCTTGGAGGATGCCGGGTACGGCTGGATGGGCTGGGGCATGCGCGAAGGCAATGCCGTTTCGACCCGCCGCGACCGCTACGACGGCAACGGTCTCGATAACCAGGGCTTCCATGCCTGGTTCAAGGCCGACGGTTCCTTGCGCGCCGGCCTGGAGTTCCTTCGCGAACCGACATCCCGGAACGCGCCATGGGAAGAGGGGGTGCGCGTGATATCGGGGGAAATGGAACAATGACAACCATGACATCCCGCGAACGCATTCTGCGAGTATTCCAACACAAAGAGGCGGACCGGATTCCGATCGCGGACAAGCCGTGGGGACAGGATACCGTGGACCGCTGGATATCTGAAGGCATGCCGGCCGACGTCGACTATCAGGACTTTTTCGGGTTCGACAAGATGATCCGATTCGACCTCGATAACAGCCCGCGCTTTGAGCAAAAGACGATTGATGAGACGGATGAATACCGGATTTATACCACCGCCTGGGGGGAGACCCGCAAATCCTGGCGGCACATGACGTCAACCCCTCAATCGCTCGATCACGCGGTAAAAACGCCGGACGACTGGCGGTCGGCCAGGGCGCGCATGACGCCGGACCGCGACCGTGTTCAGTGGGACCACCTGCGCGCGCACTGGAAAAGCTGGCGCGAGGAAGGCGCTTTCATCATGCCCAGCATCAATTTTGGTTTCGACATCACCCATTCGCTTATGATGAGCCTGGACGATATGCTGATCGCCTTGATCGAGGACCCCGAGTGGTGCCGGGAGATGTTCACCCACCAGCTCGACGTCTCCCTGGCGCTGCTGGAGATGGTCTGGGCGGAGGGCTATCAGTTCGACGCCCTTCGATGGCCCGACGACATGGGCTTCAAGGATAAGCAGTTCTTTTCGCTGCAAACCTATTGCGATATTCTCAAACCCCTGCACCGGCGGGTCATTGACTGGGCGCACGGCAAGGGCATCCCCGCCTACCTGCATTCGTGCGGTAACATTGCGCCCTTCATTTCCGAGTTGGTGGAACTCGGCCTGGACGCGATTAACCCGATCGAGGTCAAGGCCGGGCTGGATCCGCTGGCCATCAAGCGCGAGTTCGGCGATCGTCTCGTCCTTCACGGCGGCACGAATGCTCTGCTCTGGAACGATCTCGACGCCATGGAACAGGTTGTGCGCCGTCATGTGCCCCTGCTCAAAGAGAACGGCGGCTACATTTTCGCCACCGATCACTCGATCCCGACAAATGTCGGCGTCGCTGATTTGAAACGCATCCTCGCTGTTGTGCGGGAATTAGGGAGTTACTGAACATGATTCTGAGACGACAAGCCAAGAGTACGCTGACCGCCGTGGAAATGATGCACGGCGATACGCTCGAATTCGAACTCCTCGACGGCGGGATGACGCGCATCGAATTGATGGGTTCGGAAGCGGAAATCATCCGCACGACCTTGAAGAACCACGGCGAAGCGGAGAAGGGCGCGACCACTCTTTATCGGTTCTGGGCTGATGTTCAGGTCAATGGCGAGGCGCTCCGATTGGAACGCGAGGTCGGCACGCAGGCCAGTTTCTACGAGCCATGGACGGTCGCCGGCGTGCAACTATGGCTGGATGTTGTGGATGACGTTTTTACGTTCTTGAAGGAGACCCACGGTCCATGTCGTCCGCAGGAGAACTGCATGCCCGGCCTTCCGCCGCGCAGGCACGCCCGGCTGGCTTTGCAGGATGTCACGGCACGCATTTGCCCCGAACGGGTGCATCCCTGGGGTCCGCTCCCGGAGCGGGAATTGAAGATCGCGGACTGTTATCGCGGAGAGGACTGCTGGATAGGCGCCTTCGACGGGGCTTCGGCGCACGGGGGACTGGATATCAACCATCCCAGGGGCACGCCGCTTTTTGCTCCCATTGACCTCGACTATCACTTTCTCTACAACTCCACGGAGCGGGGATGGAACAACAACCGTTGGCGCGGCATGCGTCAGTGGGATGCCGGCGCCACATGGATTCTGAGCAGTTGCCATATGACCCGCCTCACCGTCCCGGAATATACGTCCTTGCGCGCCGGCGCTCAGTATGCGGAAGGCGCGGGCGTTTGTATCGGCGCCGTTGAGCACAGCCATTTCGGGTTCGCGATCATTGATCATGGTGAAATGATCCGGTTGGATCCGTGGATTCTCTTCCGGCAGATGTATCGGGATCAAGCGGGGGAAGACCTCGGACACAGGCAACGCGCGATAGCGGAGATGGAATGAACACGATATCAGTGGATACGGATGTCTTGGTGGCCGGCGGAGGGACAGCCGGCACGGTGGCCGCCATTCAGGCGGCGCGAGCCGGCGCGAAGACGACCCTTGTGGAAATGAGCGGACAACTCGGCGGCGCCATGACCAACGGCGGCGTGAATTTCCCAGGCTACTTCCACGCCTGGGGCAAGTTGCAGGTGGGCGGCATCGGTTGGGAACTGGTACGCGAAGTCAAGGAACTCAGCGGTGAAACGATTCCGCCTGTTAGCAATCGGGACGAGCGCCGTCCGGGCAACTACATCCCGATTAACATGGGGCTGTATGCCGCGCTCGCCGAGGAAAAGGCGTTGCTGGCGAACGTGAACCTTTGCTACCACGAAGTAGTCTCGGGCGTTGAACGCTTCGAGCATGCTTGGCGGGTGCAATGTGTTGGAAAGAACACTCGCCGCGTGATTCGGGCCAGGGAAATCATCGACTGCACCGGCGACGCCGATCTCGTCGGCATGTTGGGACTGGAACGCGAAAAGGCGGAGATGCGTCAGCCCGGATCGCTACAGTTCGTTCTCGGCGGATATGATCTGAAGGATTTCGATTCCAAACAAGTCGATGCGGCATTCGTTCAAGCCATTAGAGAGGGACGGCTTTTGCCGGGCGATTATTCCGGAATGGATTCGAAGTCGTTCATGCACTTCCTGCGCGAGCACGGCCGCAACCAATCGCACGTGCGCGGAGCGGATGGAACGACCTCGGTCAGCCAGTCACAAGCCAATATCCAGGGTCGTCAGGCGCTCTTGAGGTTGTTTCGGTTCGTCAAGACACTACCGGGCGGCGAGCATGTCACGCTCGAACGCATGAGCCCGATGACCGCGATCCGCGAGACTTATCGCATTGTCGGCGAGACTCACGTCACCTGCGATGACTATGTCAAAGGTCGCCTCTTCCTGGACGCCATTGCCTATACCGCCTTCTTCGTCGACGTTCACGCCGATGACGGCGGCGTCAAGGAGTTCCTGCGGCCCGGCACGCTCCCGACGATCCCCTTCGGCGCGCTGGTTCCAAAAGGCAGCCGCCACATCCTGGCGGCCGGGCGCACGGTGTCGAGCGACCGCGCGGCCCACGCCGGGATGCGCGAACAACCATTTTGCATGGCCATGGGACAGGCCGCGGGCGCCGCCGCGGCTCTCGCCGTCCGACAGGGAATCGCCTCGCGCCATGTGAATCTGGAAGAATTGCGCGCCCTGCTCAGAGCGCACGGCGCCGTAGTCCCGGAGAAGCAATAAGGAGATACTCTCTGATGAAAGCATCGCGATGCGCCATGACCCCGCGTGAACGGATCCGGAACGGCCTTCTCGGCCTGCCGACCGATCGCATCCCGCTGCATTGCCGGCTGCGCATGGCGCCGCTCACGCCGGAGTTCCGGTGGGTGCGCGAGCTTGGCTGGGGTGTCGTTGGCGGACACCCGACGTTCGACACCCGATATGACGGCTGCACGGTGAGCCATGAGCTGGTGACTGAGCGTGATTTGCCGTGCACGAGGCGCACCATCACAACGCCGGATGGCATCCTGACCGACCTGGACACGATGAACGCCGTTGGCGGGCGCGCCACCTTGGAATATCTCTTCAAGGACGAGTCCGATTACCCGGCACTGTCGGCCTGGTTTCGGAGTTTTCGCTACATCCCGGCTTACGAGGCCTTTCACGGCGCCGCCGAGCGCCTCGGAGAAGCCGGCTACGCCTACGCCTGGTGCGGGTACGATCCGATGCACGAGATCATGGTGAAAGTGATGGGTGTCGAGAAGTTCATTTACGAATGGATGGATCGTCAGGATCGTGTGATGGAGCTTTACCACGCGCTTCTCGACCGCCATCGGACGATGTTCTCCATCGTCGCTGAAGGCCCGGCCGAATTCATCACCTACGGCGGCAACATCCAGCCGACGATTGTCAGTCCCTCCCTGTTTGAAGCATATTACTTGCCGGTCTACCAGGAATTCGGCGAGCAGCTTCATGCCCGCGGAAAGCGTCTGGGCGCGCATGTGGATGACGCCACACGCTCGCTGTCCTCGTTGATGGCGCGCTGTCCTTGGGACGTGATGGAGGCTTTCGCCGCGGCGCCCGACGGCGACATGAGCCTCGCTGAGGCCGGCGCCGCCTGGCCGAAGCGGGTCATCTCGATGAACTTCCCTTCGAAGCTGCACCATGCAAGCGAGGCCGATATCAAGACTGCGACACGGCGATACATTGCCGAAGCGGATCGCACCGGAGGACTGCTGATCAGCCTGACCGAAGACTTTCCCAAGGTATGCGAGCGCAGGATTTTTACCGCCATCGCCAAGGCGGTACTGGAGGTGTCGTGATGCTTAGACAGTTTCATATGCGGTCAAATGATGAGAGGCAGAATGGTGATGAGAGTTACAACGATAATATTTGTTAGCATGGTTGCGGCTATGGCTTCGAGTGCCGCATGCCTTGCCGCCATGAAGCAGGAAAAGGAAGAACAGACGATGAACGGCAAGGCTGAAAGTGGAATTGAAAACCGGAGAACTCAAGCCAATATCCGTCAAGACCAGACCGCTATCGTTTATGACGGCAAAATGCCGGATACCTTGGTCTGTGATACCACGTTGCGCAAGCTTGCGGATGATTCTTGGGTCATGATCATGCTTGGCGGCGGACACACGGAGCCGCTTCCCCAGAACCGTATTTTTATCGCGCGCAGCACGGATCAGGGGTGCATTTGGTCCAAGCTTGAACCGATTGACCTGGGTGTCAAGAAGGCAAACCAGAACACGGCGCTGGTTCCCACGGAATTGATGGTGCGGGGCGGGCGCTGCACCATGTTCGTTGCCACCCATGACGGCACTTTTTCA
>JAGYMT010000510.1 GCA_018400335.1 Kiritimatiellia bacterium
GCTTGATAAATTTAGTCAAACATTTCGCGAATAAGGAGCTAAATGCAAGCAAAGGTTATTATAACATGGGGAATGATTCTTGTTGCCGGCTCGGCAATGGCCGCCGGAGGAAATGCGGAGGGAGCAGGCAGTGGCCAGGCAGGCGCTGAACAACGGGAAATGGGGCTTGCCGAGGAACTCGGACTTTCAGAGAGTAAGGGCGCTGAAATGCGCGAGCGTATTAGGGCCATGCGTAAGCAAATGGCCGGGCTCAAGCACGAGCACGACTCCGCTCAGGCCGCGCTGGAAAAACTTCTGGATGCGGACACTATAGACGAGGCCGCCGTTTGGAAGGCTGTTGACACCATGAACCGGTGCATGAACGATATGACCCGGGCCCGAGTGAAGTCGCGCATGGAATTGCATAAGAACCTCACCGACGAGCAGAGAGCCCGCATGAGTGAGCTGCGGCGCGAGATGAAACAGCGCCGCGAGGAACGGATGGAAAAGAACAAAGAACAGTTCCGGCAGGAGCGCGAGTCTTTCCGCGGGAAAAGGCAATCCGCCGGAGAGGGCGGCGAGAGGTAATCCTATATGGATCATTTCTCCCTGACTATATCCGCACCGAGCGCGCGGAGTCGCTCCTCGATTCGCTCATAGCCGCGGTCTATAACCTGCGCGTTGTTGATCACGCTCTCACCCCTGGCGCAGAGCGCGGCGATCAGCATGGCCATGCCGGCCCTTATGTCAGGACTCGAAACCTGGCCGCCGTGCAGGCGGACCGGACCGGTGACCAGCACCCGGTGCGGGTCGCATTGGACAATTGCGGCGCCCATGTCAATGAGCCGGTCCACGAAATACATGCGGCTTTCAAACATCTTCTCGAAGAACAGAGCCGTTCCGCTCGCTTGCGTTCCCGCCACTATCGCCACGCTCATCAGGTCGGACGGGAAATTCGGCCACGGTCCGTCGTCAATGGTCGGAACTTTCACTCCGGCTTCCGACCTGATCTTCAGGCACCGCTTTGCCGGGAGCTTTATGCTTCCCTCTTCCGTCTCGATGCAGATGCCCAGCGCGCGGAACGGCCGCAGGATGGGCGCGACGATTTCCGGCGGCACGTCCCGAATGGTCAATTCCCCGCCCGTGGCCGCGGCGGCTGCGATGAAGCTCCCTATTTCAATATGATCGGGCGCGACGGTGTGCGATGCGCCCTGCAGCGACGCCGTTCCCTCGATCCTGATGAAATTGGTCCCAAGGCCGGAGATGCGCGCGCCCATCTTCCTGAGCAACCGGCCGAGGTCGCTGACATGCGGCTCACACGCGGCATTGAAAATGGTGGTGGCGCCTTCCGCCAGCGTCGCGGCCATGATGATGTTCTCCGTGGCCGTCACGCTGGCTTCGTCCAGAAGAATATTCGCGCCGCAAAGCCTGCTTCTCCTCAGGATGTAATGGTCGGATCCGGATATTGACACGCCGAGCGCGCGCAGTCCGAGGAAATGAGAGTCCAGCCGCCGGCGGCCGATGACGTCGCCGCCGGGCGGGTAGATCGCGGCCTGCCTGTTCCTGGCCATGAGCGGACCGGCAAAGAGAATGGATGAGCGCGCCCCCCGGCAGAGCTCCCTGTTCAGTCTGCGCTTGCGGACGCCCCTCGCGCAAAGGACGGCCGTGTGCCCGCGCAGCTCGACGGAAACCCCGATTTCCGAGAGCATATCGAGCATGGTTGAA
>JAGYMT010000511.1 GCA_018400335.1 Kiritimatiellia bacterium
GGCAGGGGTGTTTATTATTTGAGGTGCTCCATTCTGAAACTGGTTGGCTTTCGGACAGGTTGCCGTGACGAGCGGCGAGGCCCGACCCCCGCTTTGCGGGGTGAAAGTAGGCGGAACCTGTGCTGTCTTATGGTTTACGTGCGCTCAGTCCAGAAATGCAGCTGGTTGCGCTCGTCCGGAATACCGGCCAGATTGTATGGTTTCCATTTTCGAGTCATCATTTCCGCGACGATTTCGAGATATTCCATATGCTGATCTGGCGGCATTGCGTCGGCGGCTTCCGGTCGCAAAGCCGCCCGGGGCAGGTAGATGCGCCGGTCGCGGATCATCGCCCGCCCGATTTCGAGAAGCCTTTTGGCCGTGCTCAGGCGCGAGCAGCCTTCCCGGGCATCGACCCGGCGGAAGTTTTCGTAGAGCCGGTGTTCGCCCGGCAGCCCCAGCCGCGACCATGCGGGATGCCGAAACTGCCCCGTGTGGTGGGCGGCCTGAAGGAGCTGGTCCTTGAGGTGGTGGTTGGCGTCGATCGGCAGCCGGCCGGGGACCGGGCTGGACTGCGGTCCACCCGACTGATAGTGGCGCGCCACGATACCCGCGTACGAAGCCATTTTGTCGGGATGCGGCCACTGGTCTGGATCGCCGTACTCGGCCACGATTCCGCCCGCCAGGACGACTCCCAGGCCCGGTATGCTGGTCAGCAGAAAACCCGGCGTCTGAACCAGGCAGCGGGCCATTTCATGCTCTTCGAAGCGGATGTTCTCGGCGACGGCGCGGAGCTGCGCCACCTTGGCGGCCAAAGAACCCTGTAGATAGTCGAGCATGGCTGGATCGGGCGGCAGAGCCGCGGCAGCCATCTCCTTGAGCTTCGCGGCGGCCTTCTCCGGCTCCCGAACACTGTTTTTGCGAAGCCTTCCGGCCAGAGTGTCGAGCCGCATGCGTTTTATGCGCATAACAGAAAAGCGATCCTGCATCAGGGCGAGAGACGCCTTGCCGAAGGGCTGAAGAGCGGACAGGCTTTCATTAAGGAAGCCCGGGAAAAGAATGTCCACTCCGCGATGAATACGATTTTTGACGGCTGTTTCGTTACGCTTCAGTTTTCGTCGGCTGCGCTCGGCCTGCTTCATGGCTCCGTAGATTTCGCTGCGATCCTGGATTTCATAGGCGCGCCGCAGCAACATTACTTGCGCAATACCGTCCAGGGCCAGCGTATCCGAGGTCGCCCTGCTGTTCACCCGGTGCTTTTTGGCCTCCTTGGCGTTCACTCTTACAAACCGGTATCCGGCCGTCTTTACAGCGGCCACGAAATTCCAGACGTACTCCGGCGGATCCTCTCCGCCGAAGATGACATTGCGCTTCGGAATGCGGTATTTAGCGCGGCAGGACTCCACCTTGTCCAGAAGCCAATGCAGGCCGTCCACGGTGTTGTGGACGTTGAGAGGGCGTTTCCGCAGGTACTCTCCCGTTCCTCTGGCGATCTGAACCACGTGCGTCTGCTTGGCGAAGTCCACAGGCACCACCAGCACCTTTCGCAAATCCCCGCCGATTGATTTTTCATCGAGAGCTTGACTTCTGTCGGGAAAGATGTTTATTGACATTGTTCGGTCTCCTTGTACTGTTCGCCGGCCGGGAGCAGCGCTTTCGCGACTGCAAATTGCCGGCACGGCTCTTTTTTTAATCGTCGGTCCCTCGTGGACACGACTCTT
>JAGYMT010000512.1 GCA_018400335.1 Kiritimatiellia bacterium
AGGCTGTTCTGGGCAGGTTGATGGAAATGTCCGCCGCGCTGGCCGCTTTCAAGGGGCGCCGAACGATAATGAAGCGGGTACTGGTCGTTTCTATTCTGAACCAGTCGATCGCCATATCAATGGTTTATATCGCCGCCTGCGCGCTGGGCGTGGATGTTTCCCTGCTGTTCTGCATCGCCGTGGTGCCGGTGATCGCGATCAGCCGTCTGATTCCCGTCTCCATGGCGGGGTTTGGCGGGGAACAGGGCATATTCGTGCTTCTGTTTGCGCAGGCGGGTGTTGCCGAGGCTGAGGCATTCATGATTTCGTTGACCGTCACTTTCGCCAATTTGAGTCTGGCTCTTCTCGGGGGACTGATCTATACTCTTGATTCCTTGCGGAGCCTCGTGGCCGGCTCGGGAGGCGGAGCGAAAAGGCCTCCGACAGGAGGATCAATATGACTATAGTCTTTGTGACTGGCGCCACGGGGTTTCTGGGCGGACACCTCGCGCGTTCACTTGCGCGAACCGGCCATCGTGTTCGGGCGCTGGTTCGGCGCGTTCCGAAAGCAGGACTTCTCCGTGAAGAGCCGAATATAGAATTCGTCGAGGGCGATCTTACTGACGCCGCGGACGTTCTGCGCGCATCGGAGGGCTGCGCGTTGTTTTATCATATAGGCGCGCTTTACAGGTCAGCAAAGGAGCCGGACGGCGCATTTCACGACGTGAACGTGAATGGAACGAAGAATGTGCTTGATGCGGCCCGCACGCATGCCCCACTGCGGGTTGTGCATTGCAGCACGATAGGAGTGCACGGAGATGTCGCCGAGATGCCTGCAAACGAGAACACGCCCTTCCGTCCGCACGACGTCTACCAGAGAACAAAGCTTGAGGGCGAGCTTTTAGCTCAGTCTGCCGCGAAGGCTGGTTTGCCGGTGACGATCTTCCGGCCGGCCGCCATATACGGTCCCGGCGATACGCGCTTTTTGAAGCTGTTCAAGGGCATTCAGTCGGGACGGTTCCGGATGATTGGATCCGGAGAAATATTGTATCACATGACGTATGTCGCCGACCTTGTCGAAGGCGTGATTCTGTGCGGCGCGCATCCGGACGCCGAGGGGCGGGTGTATATTATCGCCGGTCCTCGGTACACCACCTTGAACGAGCTGGTTGCAATAGTCGCCGGAGCGGTGGGCCGCGACCCGCCCCGCGGCCATCTCCCGCTCTGGCCTGTTAAGGTCGCCGCCCGAGTATGCGAGGCCGTTTGCAGGCCGCTCGGGATACAGCCGCCGCTTCACAAGCGAAGGCTGGATTTTTTCATTGCAAACAGGGCTTTTTCAATCGAGAAGGCGCGGCGGGAGCTGGGATACGCCCCGAAAACGGACCTCCCTGAAGGTTGCCGTCTGACCGCCGAGTGGTATCGTGAAAACGGCATGATCGTGTGATTGTGTTGCACTGTCGTCCCGTAGGGACGGGCATGCTGGGGTTGAATAACCCAGAACCCTAAAAAGAGCAGTTGAACGGTGCAAGGATTACTTACTCGCCACTCTTCGTCGGATACGGTCTTAATCGAACCGTTTACATGTTGGCAGATAAGCCATAATGAGAATTGCTAGTAACCAGTCTCAAAAAAAGGGCGGGTGACAAGCGCCATGAAATATGCGACAGTATGAGTATATCTATGAAGGCCCTTCTGGGTTTTCCGGGTGATTTTTTTCATG
>JAGYMT010000513.1 GCA_018400335.1 Kiritimatiellia bacterium
TGAGAAATTCAGACAAAAAGGGTGACGAATGTGGGGCTCAAGCTTGCAGGCCGGGTCGCCGACAATCGCCGCAAGGTGAATGACTGCATGGCATTCGGGGCAGGCGTCAATAATCCGGTCCACGGCGGCGAAGTCAACGATGTCAATCTGCCTGAACTCAAATCGCGGATGGTCCCAGATGTCCAGCAGCGAGAATGCTCCGAATCGAAGGCAGTCAAGACAGATGACCTTTGAACCCGCGTTGAGCAGGTGCCGCACGAGCCGTGATCCGATATAGCCGGCGCCGCCGGTTACTATGACCGTCCCCGTCTCTGGATTACCCGCGGTTTTCATATCGCTCCCCTAAGATATCCATCCTGTTTATCCTGTCAGACTGCTCTTTCCGGGGTTAAAGCTTGCGCTCTTCCATGAAAGCAGCTTCTTCCGCGCGCGTCCAATTTTTGACGCGCATGAGTTCCGTAGGGCGTATCGAGGGATAGAGCACTATCTTGCCGTCAACGGCGGTGTTCTTGACCAGTTCCAGTGCGCGGGGAAACTGGTCCAGACTTCCGACCATATCGAGGTAATCGCCGGGATTGATCTCGCCGGCGGAAACCATTCTGAGCGCTTCGACCACGTCGGACGGCGCACCGCCGCTCGACCCGCAGACCCGGATTTCGTCGTAATGGACCCGGAGGGTGTCGAGCTGTATCATGTGCTCACCCTTCTTCAATCCCCCGAACAGGTTGAGCACGCCGCCCTCAGCCAGCCAGTATTGCGCCTCTGCCTGCACCTTGGCCGCGCCGACTGCCACTATGATGTCGTCCGCGCCCCTGCCGCCGCTGAGCTTCATCAGGAGTTTGAGCGTCTCGCCGGAGGATACGGCGTGCAGTTGCGTTCCTGCTTTGGAGGCCTTGTTCTCGAGAGTGGAGCGGATCCATGCCAGCCGTTCATCGAGGATGTCGGACACGATAAGATGCGCGGGCGCGAAGCGCAGCGCGGCCTCGGCGTGGAGGCGTCCCATCGGGCCGGCGCCGATGATAACAGCCACGCCGTGTTTGAGCAGTCCGAGTTCCGGCTTGCGCGGGGCGGCGGGCGAATCCTGGATGATGTGAATGTGTCGCCCCTGCGCCGATATTACACAGGAGAGCGGCTCACACAGGGCCCCGGCGAAAAACGGGATATCATCAGACGGGATCGGCAAGAGACATCCGGCAGCGAGGGTCTCTTCGGTAACCAGCATGAATCCGGACAAGTGGCCGGGAAGCGAATAACCCACCGCAACCCGCTCCATGCCTTCGCCGCCGTTCCTGAATCGCTCCTTGTGGAAAAGCGGAGGATGCTTTACTGCCGGCTGGGTTGCGAACCGTGCGCCCTCCGGGTAGAGCCGGGCGACGTTCCTGCCGGCTTTCACCACGGTCACTGAGCCCTCGTCGCCGAGGGTGATGGGGAAGCGCTCCAGATCCCAGCCGTTTATGAAGGTGTGGTCGCTGCCCTGAGCCACGAGCTTGAGAATAGAGGAGCATACTCCGGCGGCGTCAACGCGCACCAGCGCCTGGTCGTCATTCGGTTCGGGCACCGGAACCTGTTCCACGTGTATATTTTCGAACCCGCGCCCGTGCAGGCGCACCGCGTTCATCGAGGCGTTATCAGGCAGTTCTTTCATGTCATCCTAATGGCTTCGCCAACCCTCACCCCTGCCTGCGCCGCGTGCCTTGG
>JAGYMT010000514.1 GCA_018400335.1 Kiritimatiellia bacterium
CGCAACCGCGAGATAGCACAGGATCGCCGTCAAGTTAACCATTATCGCCTGAACAAAAATTCCAACGAAGCAGGATAGTGTGGTCAATCTGTATGTGGCTGCGGTATGCATGAGGTTTTGCTTTGGATGTGAAGTGTTAAGCGATCCGTCGAAAGAATTCAATCTAAATCGAGCCGTAACTGCTCTACTGGAAGAGTATAGCAGAACGTGCCGGACTGCTGAGGAATCAGCAAGCTTCGGCCTTCACCCCGACCCTTTTCGATGTCGCGCCCGCGGCGAACGCGGCTACAGAACGCAAAGAATAAGTCGGCTGCCCTTGCAATTAAATCGCGCCAATTCCTGTTTGCGTTCACGGACTCCTTTCTGGTAAGGTCTCTCGCATTGACTTATGTCGGCTATCTGCTTGAAAGGAGAGAAATGGATCTGCAAAAACTTTTTGCGGAGCGTATAGGCGGTTCATCGTTCGGTTTGTCGGGCGAAATCTACAAGTTCGAGAAGATCAAGCGCGCGAAGGCTGCGGCGCGCCAGGCGCATCCCGAAGTGGAGCTTCTCGATTTCGGGGTCGGCGAGCCGGATCGCATGGCGCCTGCGCCCGTTCGCAGGGCTTTGAAGAAGGCTGTGGACGATCCGGCGAACCGGGGATATTCTGACAACGGCACCTTCGAGTTCAAGGTGGCCGCATGCGGCTATATGAAGGAGTTCTTTGGCGTTGGCGATCTCGATCCGGTCGTGGATGTGAATCACAGCATCGGTTCCAAGCCCGCGCTGGCGATCCTGCCGCTATGTTTCATAAATCCGGGCGACGTGGCGCTGGTAACCGTTCCGGGCTATCCCGTCCTTGCCACGCACACGCGCTATCTGGGCGGGGAAGTTGTGAAATTGCCGCTATTGAAGAAGAATGGTTTTCTGCCCGACTTGGGCGAGATTGATCCGGACACGGCGCGCTGCGCCAAGCTGTTCTACGTGAACTATCCCAACAACCCTACGGGCGCGGCGGCGTCGGAGAAGTTCTTCGACGAGCTGATCGCGTTCGCACGCGAGCACGAAATTCTCATTGTGCAGGATGCGGCATATGCGACGCTGATTTACAAGGGCGCTCCACTTTCCATCCTCGGCAGGCCTGGCGGCAAGGATGTGGCCGTGGAACTGCACTCGATGAGCAAGAGCTATAATATGACCGGATGGCGCCTCGGGTTCGTAGCCGGTAATCCGCGTGCCGTTAATGCCTACGCTGAGGTGAAGGATAATATTGATTCCGGCCAGTTTAAGGCTATTCAGGTGGCGGCCTGCGCGGGCATCGCGGACTGCAAACTGGCCGACTCGATAAAGCGGCATTATGCGAGACGTCTTCGCAAGATGGTTCGGTGCCTGCGCGCGGCGGGCTTCGACGCGCGAATGCCCGGCGGCACGTTCTACCTATACGTCCCAGCGCCGAAGGGCGCCGGGTCCGTAAGCTTCGCCACCGCGGAGGACGCATCGCAGTTCCTGATCAGAGAGTGCCAGGTTTCAACTGTTCCGTGGGACGATGCGGGGCCGTTCCTCCGTTTCTCGGCCACTTTCGAGTCGGCAGGGACGAAGGATGACGACAGGGTCATCGCCGAGCTGGGCAGCCGCCTGGCGAAGGCCGGACTAGTGTTCTGAGTTGACGGAACATCTGTACCATGAAGATATTGAAGGACGTGAAGAAGG
>JAGYMT010000515.1 GCA_018400335.1 Kiritimatiellia bacterium
GTCGCGGGGGTCTGACGCCATAATTAGAATTGCTACATTCAGAAAATGCCGTTGTGCCTTCCGCGTGGTTCAAATCAGGGTAACATCTGGTCAATCTGTTGCCCAGTTGCGATAGTTTATGAACCATGTCGTGCTCTCCGTCCTGAACACTGAACACTGAACACTGAACACTTTCAACGAAGTTGGCTAGCCTTCAAGCCGCCCGATGATGGAGTCAATCAGCGTGTTCGGCTCGACAGCGTCGCTGCTGAGGACGAGCGCCGGGCTATCAGGCGGCTCGTAGGGAGCGTTGACCCCTGTGAAGTCCGCGAGTTCACCCGCGCGGGCCCTGGCATAGAGTCCCTTGGCGTCCCTACGTTCACACGCCTCAAGCGGGGTTGCGACGAATATTTCCATGAAGTGTTCCGGACCAACGATCTCACGCGCGAGTTCCCGGTCGGCGCGGTAAGGGGATATAAAGGCGGTGATGACGATCAAGCCGGCGTCGTTCATGAGCCTGGCAACCTCCGCGACCCGGCGGATGTTCTCCGAGCGGTCCGCGGCGGAAAAGCCGAGGTCGCCGTTGAGTCCGTCCCTGATATTGTCGCCGTCGAGCACGAATGCCGCCCGCCGCATGTCCGTCAGACGCCGCTCAAGCATTCGGGCGAGTGTTGATTTTCCGGAGCCGCTGAGACCCGTGAACCAGATCGTCATCGGCTTATGCCCGAGCAGGCGGCTCCTCTCATCACGCGTAACCAGGCTGTGCTCCGGGTGAATATCACGCGAGCCGCCGCGCTCCTTCGAGCCCGCCCGCTTCATGCCGCGGTGCCGCGTGCGTTCGATTATAGTTCCGGCCGCAACGGTTGCATTGCTTTCCAGGTCAACGACCACAAACCCGCCGGTTGCCCTGTTGCGCTGGTAGTTGTCGAAGATCGCCGGCTCCATGAACGAGATGTCCACGCGGCCGATCTCGTTCATTTCAAGGGTGGAGGCGGATTCGCGGTGAAGGCCGTCCGGATTGATCCTGAAATGAAGGCGTGTGCACGAAGCCCTGATGAACCGCGCGCCCATCTTGATCCCGTAAACCCGGTTAACTTCTAAAGGCTGCTCGGCCATCCAGATGAGCATCGCTTCACCTTCGTATTCGACGAACGGGAGGTTTGCCGGGTGCGCCAGCACGTCGCCGCGGCTTATGTCCAGTTCGTCCTCCATGCAAATCGTGACAGCCAGAGGCGGCATGGCGTATTCGATATCCCCGTCCATCGTGACAATGCGCTTGACCCTGCTCTTTCGTCCTGAAGGGAGCGCGATCACTTCATCGCCCACCCGCACAACGCCCGAAGCGACCGTGCCGCAATACCCGCGAAAGTCCGGGGTGGGGCGGTTGACGTATTGCACGGGAAACCGGAAGTCAATAAGGTTCCGTTCGCCGGTTATCTGTATGTTCTCGAGGCTGCCCAGAACGGTCATGCCCTTGTACCATGGCATGCGCCTGCCGGAGCGGACCACGTTATCGCCCATGGTGGCGGATACGGGAATGAATGAGAGGTCAAGCTGGTTGAGGCGCGCGCTGAACTCCGCGTACTCGGCGACTAATCGCTCGTAGATCTTCGCGTCATAATTAACCAGATCCATCTTATTCACGGCCACTATCACGTGGCGAATGCCCAGAAGTGAGGCGATGAACCCGTGCAGGCGCGACTGCGGCT
>JAGYMT010000516.1 GCA_018400335.1 Kiritimatiellia bacterium
CGAGCGCGCCGTCTTTTCCGGAACGGGACTCATGTCGCGGCCTGTATCCCGGACGCGGACTCTTCCGCTCAGCCAACGAGCTTCGACTGCCTCTTCGCCTCCGCACGAATAACGCCCATGGCGCAATCAAACACCTTCAGTATGCAGGGCGTGCGCAAACTGAGAATGCAGCGCACACCCTCGCGCCGTTCACCCACGATGCCCACGTTTCTCAGCGCGGCCACGTGCCGGGACAGAGTTGATTTGTTCATGCTGAACTGCGGCTGCAGTTCGCAGACGCATCGTTCCCCTTTGCTCAATTCATCCACGATTTTGAGCCTGACCGGACTGGCCAGCGCCTTAATCACCCTCGCCCTCGCAACCAGTTGTTCGTTATTCATGGAGACACCTTATCATAGTTGCACAACATTGCAACTATTGTTTCACATTTTTACGCTCTATTCTCTTACACGTATTCACCGGCATCCCATGGAACATTGGAATGATGGAATAATGGAATGGTGGAAGATTGGGGATACTTTGGATGGCTGAATGAAAGAATATCAATCGAGGCTACATGAAGCTGACCGTATGGTAGGATGCCAAGGCGTATTACGGTCTCACATTCCGGGCATTCCACTATTCCATTAATTCCAATATTCCAGCATTCCAACCTTCCATTATTCCAACATTCCACTATTCCAACATTCCACTATTCCACTTTCCCAGCATTCCCGTCCCTATGGAACGACAGTGACGCGTATCGAAGGACCGGGAGCGCGGCTGCGGGAACTGCCGCGCGGTAGATACCACGAAGGCGCGAAAGAAGGAATCTGCTCGATGACCATGCCTTGGCTGCCCCAGCGTATGCCATCGTAATATGTCTGGAATTTCCCGGGAATGACAACCGGGCGCCACCCGTCAGTTCCAGCCGGCAGGAACATCACGCCATACTCCGAAGGAATCCGGACCTCTCTGCCGACGAAGAATTCAGTTGCAGGCAAACGCGATGAAATCCCGATCCGGCTCCCGCGCGATACCTGCGTCTCCTCCTTAGCCAGGATTGCCGCAGCCGCCCTGGCCTCGCGCAGGGCTCTTGCTTCACTCTTCCATTTTTCCGCCAGTTGTGTCCTCTCCTCCGGCAGCGCCGACGGAATGATGACGGGCAGACCGCCGCTGTCCGCCATGACCTCTTCCGGCGAAACCTTCATCACGGTGAACGCAGCGTCGCCCTTCGAAAACCTGTCCCCTTCCCTGACGCTCCAGTAATAACCGGCCATGGAAACGATGATTGCCCTGTAGCCCCCCGTCTCAAGCCATTGGCCCTGCTTCAAGACACGGGCCGGGCCGGCGGGGCCCTCAAGCGTCACGCTTCCGGACTTCCTGAATTGAACGGCATTCAGCGCCGGAACATAGACGCTTATCTCAAAGGGTTCAAAACCGGCAACACTATAATGCCCGAGCATCTCGCCGACACGAACGAAATAAGTTCGTCCGCCGCGGTCATTAAGGGCCAGTTGCCAGTCCCCGTCCGCGGCCTCCGAGTAGCTGGTGAAGACCAAGTCAAACGTGTCGGGACGCACGTCCCAGACCCGCAGCGAATCGGGCCCCGAACGGGGCTCGTCCGCCCGTGCCGTGCTTCCAAGCAGAAGAACTGCCGCTATGATGATAACGAGGTTCATCCTAATGGCTTCGCCA
>JAGYMT010000517.1 GCA_018400335.1 Kiritimatiellia bacterium
GCACTTCGGGCGAGCCGCCATCGCGGTCACCGCGCCGCTGGACAACCCGCCTGACGATCCGCCCCCGCCGTCGCGGCCGGCGACACCGTATGAACGCTGGACCGACCTCGATTACGCGGCGGCCTGCAATACCTACCGCATGCGCCGAACCTTTTACGGCGGGGAGGCGTTTCCCGTCTGGACCGTCGGATATCCCGGACACACCTCCATACCCGCGTTTCTCGGCTGTCCGACGGAACTGGATTTCAGCACCGGTTGGTGGGAACCCATCGTCACCGGCGAGGGGCTGGCCGAGGAGGTGCTGAAGCTGCGCGTGGATCGCAATGGCGAATGGTGGAAGTTCACGTTGAAGGCGCTCGATCGCGCCGTGCGGGAATCCGCGGGCCGCTGCATTCCCAGCATCGGCGCCTTTGGCGGCTGCGGTGATACCCTTGCGGCATTGCGCGGCAACCAACTTCTGCTGCTGGATGTAATGGACTGCCCGGATGATGTGATTGCCGCCGAGGTGTATCTGATGGATATGTGGTGCGAGGTGTATGAAGAATTCTACCGGATTGTTCGCGAGGTCTCGGATGGCTCGACCTGCTGGTTCGGATTCTGGTCGCCGGGCCGATTCTATGCGTCCCATAACGATTTCGCCTACATGATCGGGCCGGACATGTTTCGCGACCTGTTCCTGCCGATCATCGAGAGGCAGACGCGCTATCTTGACCATACGGTGCATCACGTGGATGGCGTGGGCAACTTCGCGCACGTTCCCGCCCTGTGCGAACTGCCGCGCCTGCAGGCTCTGCAAATCGCGCCCGGCGCAGGCAAACCAGGTCCGCTGCACTACCTGGATACGCTGAAAACCGTGCAGGAGGCCGGCAAGAACCTTCAGATTTCGCTTCCACCCGAGGAGATCCGGTCGGCGCTCGAACAGCTCTCGGCTCGTGGTCTGTTCATCTCAACCACCTGCCGGAGCGAAGCGGAAGCCCGCGAGCTGCTGAGGAACGCCGAATGCTGGTCGGTGGACAGAGGCTGATCTGGCATTGCGACGGGAACCTGATGGACTTAGTTCCGCGCTTTCTTGAATGCGGGCTCGGCGGCTTCCGGGGATTTCAGTATGAGGATGGAATGGATTACGAGTTGCGACAATATGGCAATGGGAAACACCTATGAGCACATCATTATCCGCGGATTTCTATGAAAAAGAGATAGCGCCAAGCCTTCCGGCGCGGGTGTTGGATTTTCACGCTCATATATGGTCGGCGGACAACTGGAAGGAGCGACCCTGGAACACGGACAAGAGCGGCGGGCGCTATATGGTGACGGACGAATATTACCCGCCTGAACAGCTCTTGCATGATGGGCGGATCTGCTTTCCTGATCGTCCGTATGAAGCGGTCTGTTTCGGATGTCCGACTCCCGCCGTGGATTGGTCGAAGGACACGGCGTATGTCGCGGCGGCGGTGCGGGATAATCCGGGACTGTGGCCGCTGCTGATTGCCGGTCCCGCGCTTGGTCTCTCACGCGAGCGCTACGAACAGGCGCTGAATAAAGGCGGGTTTTACGGGTTCAAGGTCTTTCTCAATTGGTATGGCGATAACTACGGCAACTTGCGGGTTGAAGACATGGTTGGCCCGGTTGAAATTGCGCTGGCCAATGAACGCAGGCTTGTAATACTGCTCCATG
>JAGYMT010000518.1 GCA_018400335.1 Kiritimatiellia bacterium
CATTCAGGCGATCCAGCTTCTTGTATTTCCGCCGCAGCCATTCCTGGAACGCAGTCTGGCACAACGGGCAGTGGCACTCGCCGCCGTATTCGTTGTGCACGTGCCAAAGCAGCAGCGCCGGGTGGTTCTTGTAGCGCTCGGCAAGGCGGCGCGCGATGATCGCGCATTTTTCCCGATAGACAGGCGATGTGAGACAGTAGTTCACCCGTCCGCCATGCCGGCAGCGAACACGGTCGGCGTTCATGCGCAACACTTCCGGATAGCGCGCCGACATCCAGGCCGGATGCGCCGCGCTCGGCGTGGCCAGGACGGCGCGGGCTCCGTTGGCGGCCAGCTTGTCCATGATCGCGTCGAGCCAGTCGAAGGCGAAAACTCCCTCCTCAGGCTCGATTTGCGACCACGAGAAGATTCCGACAGTCATCGCATTGGCATGACATGCCGCCATATGCTCCATGTCCTCGTCCCATATCCCGGGCGCGTTCATCCACTGATCGGGATTATAGTCGCCGCCGTGCAGGAAATGGGGAAAACGAGGGTTAATGGACGGATACTTGTCGGCGGTTTTCATGATGGATTTACTTCCGCTCTTGGATTACTCTGCCAGTTGATAGCCACACCTGTATAGATTTCGGGTTGTTCGAGAAGACCGGCGTAGGCGTCAGAGACATCATCCGGTTTTACGACATGGGAAATCAGCGGACGGATGACCAGACGACCATCGCGAATCCACTCAAATATGAGCTTCTGCTTATCGATAAGATTTCGAACCGGAATGGCAATCGGGTTATTGAACCCCGTCGGCTGTTCAGCCGGAAGGCTCCACTCGAGCGCGCCATGCACGACGAGATTTCGCAGATGAATCTCGTTCAGGAGGGCTGTAATGTCGCCCTTAAGCGGGGCGCGCGGCGTACCCAGCAGAACAATATGCCCATGATTTCCGATGCGCGCAATGGCCTCCAAAATCACCTCGGCTCGCCCCGTTGCATCAACGATTATGCAAGGTTTTTGACCGCGGGTGATTGTCTCGATTGCTTCCGGAGAACCGGCGCCGGCGGCGATCGTGTGTGCGATTCCGCATTTCCGGGCCAGATCGCGGCGGGATGCGAGGGTATCTATGCCGATAACCCGGGCGCCCATCGCGCGATAACACTGAGCAGCCAAATTGCCGACCATGCCAAGCCCATACACCATAACCCAACCACGTTCGTACCAGGCCGGCGGCTTTGCCACGATCGCTGAAAATGCGACGCCTGCCATTCGGGACGCGACCGCGTCGAGCGAATCCAGTCCTTCGGGCACTTGAACAATCAGATCTTGTTTGTTGAGCAAGGAAAAGTCCGCATGGCGGCCCAGCGTGAATATCCGATCACCAGGCGTGACGCCATTGAAATCTTCTCCGACGTCTATAACGCGCCCCACTTGGGCATATCCGGGCCGCCATGGATAAGCGCACCAGGATCCGGGCTTAAACACTTGAGATTCGGTTCCGGTCAGATTGGCCAGTTCAGTGCCTGCGCTAATAAACGTATACTCACTGCGTACCAACGCCGCTTCGGCGCCTGGAGCGCCTATCGGCTCGTCATGAAGCTCAACCTGCCTGACGCCGCTGAACAAGACATAGCGGTTCCGCTCCGCACCGCGAACGCGTTTGCGG
>JAGYMT010000519.1 GCA_018400335.1 Kiritimatiellia bacterium
TTAGACCAGGGAAAGGGGCGGCGGCCGCGGACATCTCCGAGATTCTCCTGGAAAGGCAGGACTTCCCGGTGTACATCGATCAGCAAATTATTGCCCCATTCCGGCGCCCACCACCGGTCGTAGGGCCAGTCGTGCGTGAGCGAGGAGTAAACCCGACGCGGCTGGGGCGCGGGATGATCGCGCAAATAGTCGGCAATGTCGGTACAACGTGCGAAGACGATCGGGTATTTGCGGGCGTGGACAAAGGCCGTGTCGTCAATGAACTCCCGGCCGAAGGCCAGTATCCGTTCCGACGACCAGTCATGCTTGATCCCCCAGGCCGGCCCCTTGAACGTCACCAGGGTCGGCACAAACACCGGCCCATTGTTGCCGCTGTTCTTTGCGATCAGCGTGTGCTCCTTTGCCGCCCGCTCGACATACGGCGCAGCCACGTTCCAGTCGCAGTTCGATGGGATCATGTGAAACGAGGGCGGTCCGTGAAAGGGCAGTCCGGCGCAGAAATCCATGATCATGGCCATCTGTTCTGTTGGGGATTCGGCGGGCGTCAGGAAATCCTCCCGCTTCATCCAGTAGGGAAACCAGGGCGCGCCGGTACAAGCTTGCCCCTCTGCCATGACCCCATCCACCACATCGAAGCCACGTTGCCGGTAGAGGTCTACCGATTCCTGAAAGACAGTCCAGTCCACTACAGCCCGGTCAATCCGCAGACCGCTCGCACGCAACCGAACAAGAGCTTCATCGATATATGATATCAGGTTTACACTGGGGTTCCGATACGTGCGATAGCTCGTTTCAAACCATGGCAGCATCAGGTCGTCGAAGGTCTCCTGGTATTCCAGCAGCTTGGCCAGGTTTCCTTTCGCCGGATCGAGCATCGGGTCGAGACTGTCAACATTGAGCGCCCAGTCGATGGGGATTCCGCCGTTGCGCATTTCGGGCGCGGCAGTGAAGATTTCATAGTCGACGCCATACGCCTCCACCCGGTACACGAGATACTCGGGCGTGACGGCGGCGAAATAGCGGTAGAGCGTCCGCTCCGGCGTGCGCAGCCGCGCCAGGTAGTTGCCCGCCGCGGACGGGCGGTAGACCACCTCGGCCTGCCCGTCGTGGAACGACAGGTCGAACCGCTCCGAAGGCAGGTCATCCAGCCACTCCAACCGACCTTCCCGCCGACGCGCCTGCTCCGGGTCGCAGCTTTCCAGATAGCGCGGGAAGATCCTGAACTCCGCATCCGCGCCGACGCAAATTGAGAACCGGACTTCTTCGCCCGGCTTGATTAACCGGCAACTTATAGACAATGTGCAGGCTGACATTCCGCTTCCCTTATGAGCCTGGTTCATTTCCGGGTAACACTTTTCCGATAAAATCGTCCAGCGTTTCCCGCCTTTACCGTCTGTCGGTGAAAGCTTGCCACGCTATTTGGCGTGGTCACAGGCCGGCCTGCTGAAGCCCTGGCACTTGTCGCTTTCAAGGGTAACCTCCGCTTCGCCCTAAAGTCAGATTTACTGATCCGGTTGGAAATTAATTTGGCACTTTTTCGCCGATTAAGCAAGCTCATGACCGATACGCGGCGCTTCCATCTTCTTGCCGGCTATCGGCGCGCGCATTGCTTTGTTCGGAGTCTTTGAGTGCTTCCAAGGCTTCTAC
>JAGYMT010000052.1 GCA_018400335.1 Kiritimatiellia bacterium
GATCGCCGACGGGCTGATCGCCTCGATCTGGAAACGGCCGCACAGCCTCGTCATTGCGCTGATGAACCGCGGACACCGACCCGTCGGGCAAGGAAAAGAGTATCCGAGGGGGTTCAGTCCGGTCTATGAGCTATGTCACCTGATTAGCCCCGATTTTGAACCTTCCTGTTCCGCGTCTTCTTTTTGCGGGCGATCATCAGAATAGCGCTCTGCGGCGGCACCCGGCCGACGTGCTGCTGGAACCAGCCGGTCATGCTGGGGCAACGTTTCAGTCGGGCTGGTTCATCAGGCCGATGATGCTATCGGGATGGCGGACGATCGTTTCGCGGGCCGGGTTGTCGCCGCTGCGCCGGAAACTTCGCACAAGGACGTAGGGGGGCGCCAACGTGGGATAGCGAAAGGTCTTTGGCGCGTTTTGGAGAAGGCGCATGGCCTCGGCTGCGCCTTGCCGGATGCGTGCGCGCGCGGCGGCCGGAGCCAGATGCAGCGCGCTGAGCTTGGCGTGGCGGTAGGCCACCGCATCGAGGTCATCCAAACCGTCGGGCAGCAGGCCACGTTTGACCGACACCGTCACCACGCCGGGCGTCAGCGCGGCAGCCTCGTCACAGAGCGCCTGCTCGCCGCACGCCAGAATCGTCGGCACGCCCAGCTCCATGGCGCACAGCGCAAGATTGCCGTACTCACCTATCGAGAGACCGTTGAGCCGCGTGTCGATGTGGTCGAACCACTCCGTGTGGGTGATGTGCGAATATGGCGTGCCCGCCTTGGCGTGCTGCCCCACAAAGGCCAAGGCGGCGAAAGAGCGGTCGAGCCCCCAAGGCCAGACTCTCTCGGAGCAGCCGCGACTGAGCTGCGCTCGCTCGTCGAGCAGCTCGGGGTCGATGCCGCCCGCGCCATGGCCGTCGACGACGATGATCTCATCCGCGCCGGCCTCGGTGAGCCCGGCGACCGCGGCGTTGACCTCGCCGGTGAGCAGCCGCACACCCTTGTCGTAAAATCGTCCCACATGCTGCACCCAGTCGTCATGGTTGAGGACGCCCGCGGTGCCCTCCATATCGGTCATCAGCAGTATTTTCATGTTGGCACGTTCAGCTTCAGCAGCCGCGCACAATTGCGCCAGTTGAGCTTTTCAAGTGCTTCGGCAGAGAGGCTGTTTGACGCCTTCAGCTCGCGGATCAGCGCGACGGTCCGCCACACACCGGTGACGTCACTGCGGACGCAGGAGTCGGTGCCGAACATCAGCTTGTCTTGGAACTCGTCCAGAAACTCCAGCCCGAAGGCACGGTCGCGGGTGAGGGCGTTGTGGCCGCTTCCTGCCGAGATCTCGGCCCAGAGGTTGGGGTACTGGCGCAGCAGGCGCGGCACCGCGCCGCCCGGCTTGACCGGGCCGGGCGGATAACCGGCCCGACGGGCGGCGGGCACGTCGGCCGAGATCTCGGCCCAGAAGGTGGGACCGTGGCCGATGAAGACGGTGCCGGGAGAGGTTCGCAGCGCATGCTCCAGTTTCGGCAGCCCGTAGTCGTCGCACAGCCCGTAGCTGTAGGGCCCGTCCATCATGTCAAACAGGACTGGCAGCCTGAACGCGCCCGCCTGGCGGTAGAGGTTGAGGCAACGCGGATCGTCAAAGTCGAGCTTGGGCAGCAGTTCGCCGATCCCCTTGCAGCCGCGCGCGGTGTACTCCTCGATCAGAGGGCTGAAATCCATGTCCGGCCGGTTGCCGTAGCGCGGGTCGATCAGGCAGAACGGGATGAGGCGGCCCGGATAGCGGGCGCATGCGGCGATGACATCCTCGGTGTCGCACTCCAGATACGCACCCTCCGGATGCTCGCTCAGCGCAAGGACGCAGGTGATATCGATCCCCCAGGCGTCCATTTTGGCGATCAGGTTGGTGACGTCGATGAACTCGCGCCGGTCTGGAGCCACGCGGCCGATGTGGCCATGGATATCAATCAGCATCGTCTGATTCTTTCCTATTGGAACGCGCGTTCGACTTTGGCAAAGGCGGCGCAGTAGGCGGCCTCTTCATGCCCGTTGTAACCGAAGGCGTCGCCTGTGGCGATGGCCTCATCGAACAGGGCAATGGCGGCCTGCTTCTCCTCCACACCGAAGAGGTGCCGCTTCGGCCAGGGGTCCGTGCGAACCTTTGGACCGCCGTTGATGGCAAGCGAGGCAACGGTATCGTGACGAGTAGACATAATAAGATCTCCCTGGTTTAGGTTTTGTTTGTATTCCCTGTTTTCTCCGCCCTTTCAGTTTGCGGAGTGTCACGATATTCAACCTTGTACTTACAACCCAAGCACGCGAACAGCGTTGCGCCAGAGGATTTTCTCACACGCCTCGGGCCGGATGTTTCCGGCGTCGCGCTGGGCGGTCAGTCACTGGATGTGCTGCATGTCGTTATTCACAGAGCAGTAGTCCAGCCCCAGGCCGTAGCTGTCGATCTCTGGCAGTGTACTGCGTTTCATGATGAGCATTGTTCAAAATCCAGTTGAAAATGTCAAGTTTCGACTAAAAAAAGCTTTCAGGCGTCCGTTTCGGGCGCTGAACGTCGAAAATTAAGCGAAGAGCCTCGCATTCCGCACATCGGACGCGCAATATCCGTGCGTCGCAAGGCGTTGCTCAATAGCTATTTACTCTGTCGTTCGGCCTTCAAATCATGCGCTATTTCGAGGTTGCAATGCGTTAATTGGGCCAAAATCTTGCGGTAGTTCTTGATGCCGCGAGCAACCAACGCGGCCTGCGCCGGGGATAGCAGGCTATGCCGTAGGCGGCCATCCTGGCGGCGGCTCCACTCATAATTTTTCAGCGCTGCCCCGCCGTCTCCACACGCCGATTTTGCTTGACTTTCAACCGTCTGCATGGCATTCACCTGTTCAACAAGCAAAACACGAAGAGCAATCGCTGAGTAGTTACGCATTATGTTTATGTTGATCACTTAGCTGGCATGAACAACCAGATAAGGGGGCATGAAGTGAGAGGAAGCTGCATTATGCGTGGCTGTGCCATGGGGCTCGTAATGGTATCCCTGCAACCGGCCCGGGCTCTGGTAGTTATCGAGGCCTCTGAGCACGTCGGGAAGCAAGCGGAGGTGTTCCGTGACAATCGTGCCTCCAATGGAACGTGCGCGGGGGTTATCCTCGGCGACGGCGCCGACCAACGCTCTCCGATAGTGGAGATAGTCCAGGCAACCCCTGACCTGCCGCCGGGCGACTATACGGCCACGTTCTGGCTGACGGCTGCGCCCATCGCCATCATGCATGAGCTCTCTGTAACGCTCACGGCCAATGACACCCAGGTCACGCTTCGCCAGTTTCAGTTCGACCATGAACAACAGTACCGGCCGTACGAGATCGCATTCCTGCACACCGGCGGTCGTGCCCGATTACGTCTCCAGGCCGTAAGCGCGACCGGTTTTGCAGGGATGCGTGTCGCGCTCTCCAAAGACGAGCACTCATCCCTGCCGCAACTTGACAATCTGATACAGGACAAACTGGATGCCGGTCCGCGTCCTGATGCACTTTCGGTTGAGCAGGCGATTGACCTGCTCGAGGGCAGACGCGATGTCGAGACGATCGGGGTGTTCGATCATCGTGTGTTGTGCGATCGAATCGAGATCCGCGCGCGGCGCCAGTCTCGGGTCCTGGTGCGTAACATCGAGGTTGACAAGATTCACTACAAGCCCCGCGAAACCGTTCAGGTTCATCTGGCGATCCTGGCCATCGAAGCCCCCGGATCGCTTGTGCTGGTGGCCGAGGAGATTCGCGAGATTGACGATGTCCGTGAGGTCTTCCGCAAAACGCTTGACCCCGCCGTCGGCGCTCACGAGATGCAATTCGCATACACGCTGGATGATGCCGAGTTTGGGCGAGAACTGCGCTGTTCCCTAGTCCGCGACGGCCAGGTCTATCATGCCAACAGCGTCTTCTTCGGTGTGAGCCGCAACGTATATCGCGTGGGGATAACCGGTTCGGGCGGGCCGCAGGACATGCGCACGATGACCCGGAAAGGCGCTGATGCCATCATGGCCGCCAACAAGGCTCGCTATGCCAATTACTTCGAGCGTTTCGCCTGGGCTCCCTGCGACTATTCGAACCTCGCGCCAGCGGACGAAATATTCTTTTCCGGCCAGACGCAATACCCCGGATCGATCAGCGGATACAAATATCTCCTGGCGGCCGCCCACGCCGTCGGTATCAAGGGAATTACTTACGGAAAGGCCTGTGCTGGCGGTATCGAAGGCTTCCTGACGTTCCAGCGCCACCCGGAGTTTTTCGGGCATTCGCCCGAGGGCCCAGGCACCGAAGCCTTCAATACCTTCTATCTCGAACGGATGCTGGCCAATGACTACATGCTGCATGCGCCGCCCAGTGAAGGCGGATGGCAGCATTGGGCTAGCGTCTGGACACGTTTCGACTACGATCCGGCCGTGGCATTCGGCGCGCGGGCCGTCATGGATGGCATCGAGATGTTCGGTTGGGACGGAATCCGCTGGGATGGTCACTTCGTGGGGAATATGCGGCCCTTCCTCGACACATTGCTCGCGGCCTACCCGGATTTCCTGCATGGCTACAACATTGCCTTCGCCAACCCGGACGCCACCCGCTTCCTGCCGTCCGCGTTCAGCAGCGTCGAGGATTTCCACCTTGTCGCCAGCAACCATGGGTTGATGATGGATGAAAGCGTCCGTGACTGGAGCCACTCGAGCTTCTCGCCGGGGCACATCCGCCCCTTCTACGATGCCATCACCCGGGAAGCCGATTATATCAAACGCATCGGCGGACTGCCCCTGTTCATCACATTCGACATGGCCTCGAACCAGGACCTTACCTGGAACGTGATCTTTGGCCTGGCCGCCGGCCAACGCTATACCTATATCAACAGCCCTGGAGACTTCCTGTACGGGCCGCTTCCCCGCTTTCTGACCCGATACAGCGCGTTGATCTGGGATGATACCGCCCGCCTCGCCAATCCCGATGACGCAATCATCATCAAGCCGGCGGATCTGGAAACCACGGAGGAAGCGTTGTGGTGGCGTGAGAGCACCTGGCTGCGCGACTTGGGCAACGGGCGCTACCAGCTTCTCGTTAATCTGGTTAATCCCCCGCGATACCGTCAGTTCAGCAGCCGGGTACAAACGCCGGCCGGCCAGCGGGAGAATGTTGATATTGCACTGACCTTGCCGGCAGGCGCCCGGCTGTTGCGCGCGGTCCATGCATCGCCCGATCTGAGCGGAGGACACGAGATCTTGCCGGTGGCCGTTCAAGGCGAACAACGGACGGTCGTGCTGCCGCGCCTGCACCGCTGGAGCATTGTTGTCTTCGACATCGAGGGCGGCCCCGAGCCGCCGTTCGCGTTGACCACGCCGGTCGAGGATGCCGCCGCGATCCTGGAACAACAGTCCGAGGAGCGCGCGAGGAAGGAAGCCGAGCGTCGGGCCGAGGCCGGGATCGGACCCGGACAACCCGACACCCCACAAGCACTGCCACCCTACCGGGACTACGAGCGCGCGTTCAACGCCGACGCGGAAATTGCCAAAGCGCTCAAACTCCCCGACACCGTCTCCATCCGGCGCAACGGGCGGCTCGATGTCCACCATGCGCGCGGCGTGTTTGCCTGGCTCAACCCGATTGAGGCCGCTGCCGCGCAAATTGAAACATCAGGAACCTACAGCCCCTCGTGGGTTGACTACGTCGGGTTCCGGCGCGGCGCGCAAGGGTGCATGGACGACTATCCCGAAACGCTCGAAGACCTTACGATGTTCGATGTGGTCGTCCTCGACAACATCCACGCCGTCCACCTGGGACCGCGGCGGCGTGCATTGCTGAACGAGTACGTCAAGGCAGGTGGCAGCCTTATGGTCATGGGCGGGTACTTTAACCTCTCACTGGGAGCCGATCATAACACGGCTCTGGCGCAAGCGCTACCCGTGCGGATCCGGCGTTACGACGATGTGCATCGCGACAACCGGGGATTACGGTTGCGGCCCGTCGCGGAATCTTTTTTCGACAAGGGTATCGTGTGGGATCCTCCGGCCCATGCCTATATGGTTGACACCTCCCCGCTGACGGATGATGCCACGGTTCTCTTGTGTGCCGATGAGCATCCCGCGATCGTCGCGCGCCGCTACGGCCAGGGCCGGATCATTACCGTGATGATCAACCCCCACGGGGCGCCAGGCGACGGGACCACGCCCTATTGGGAATGGCACCACTGGCCCCGTGTGCTTCAGTCCTGCCTGCGGTGGCTCGGAGAGGATGCCGGCCGGATCGTCAAGGACGAGCGCGACCGCCGCGCCATCGATCCATCCAAGCCGACGGCCGAAGATTTGATGCTGGAGGCTTGCATACTGTCCGATGCCGAGTTCACCGCCAGACTCAAGGCCGCGCAGGAGAACATCGTGGACCCCGAGAGCGCTCGCTTGATCTTGCAGGTGGCTGTCGAACAGGTGGATAAGATATCCGATATGGAACTGTTGACGGATGTGGTAGCGCGCGCATCCCGCTATTTCGATGAGACTTTCAGCGGGCTGGGGCGATCCCTGATGGATTCGTCGCACGATTTCATCCGCGAGGCCGGATTCCAGATAGCAGGTCTGGCTGGCGAACGCGCATTGCGCCCCCGTATCCAAGCTGCACTCGGTGAATCCAACCCGACGCTCGTGCGCGAAGCCCTGATCGCCCTGGGCCGGCTGGGCGATCCGGCCGCCGCACCCGTCGTGCGTCGATATCTGCGGTCACGCCCCTCAGAGGCATTCCTGGCAAATTCGGTCCTGTTGCAGCTCGGGGATACCGGCCTGCTCGATGATGCCCTGCAAGCCTACGAGGAAGGTGTGCGCCGCAGCCTGCGGCTTAAGAGCGGACGGCGTTCCGCCCATGAGAACTTGCATGGCGGAACATCCTTTAAACTGACACCCGAGGCGCGACGGAGCGCGATGGTCGAGTATCGGCGCGTGATCCAGCTCGAACAGCAGGCCTTGCACGACATGCGCCACTTCCGCGAAAGCCTGATTTTGCTCGACCAAGTCCACTGGGACACGATTGCCGCGTTCTTTGCTGGAACGGAAACCCTAGAGCTGCAAGCCGGCGCGTTTGCCTTCATGGCCCGAATCCCGCCAGAGGAGGTCTCAAAATACCGAGAACGCTTCCGATCCGCGCGCCTTCCCGGCCTACGGCTGCTGGCTGAATAAGATGGATTCAGGGTCAGCTAATGACGGTGACAGTTTCTTCGTGGAAGCCGGCGGCAAGCGCTTGCATATACGACTTCATTGAAGCGATCAAGGGGATCGGACCGGCGCTTGCCGAAGGAATCATTGCCGGTCGCCCCTATGAGTCCATGGATGAGCTGGTGAAGGTAAAAGGAATCAGGGAACATTGAGGGGACATTGCGGTCAAGCCGGTGCAACTCATTGGAAAGAAGTGCGTTAGCATTATCAGCCGGCCGTTTTGATCTATGAGCGCAAAACTCGGTTGGATCGTTGATAGTCAATGACTTATGACCGCTAAAGGTTCTATACTTGATCATTCTATCCTTCGGAGACGCCGGGGACAAGAGATCCGCATCGGTGGCGACCCAGATGTAAGAGCCTGATAAGAAGGAATATATGGCGATTGTCCAAGATCTGAATGTTTTCGCGAAAGGTGTTGACGGGTTCGGTGTGTATGATAGAGTATTAAGCAGAGACGGCATAACGCCGAATCGTTTAATACTATATCATGGGGGTTCTGATGATTGCTCCAGCCCGTTCCGCAGACCGATTGGCGAAGTTGCTCTCTCGGCGCAAGTGCTGGTTGCTGGCCGAGCTGGCCGTGGCGCTGGACTGCGCGCTGATTACAGTGCGAAGGCTGCTTAAGGAGGTCGGCTATTTCAGGAGCTATACACATAACGGCAAGTGGTACACGCTGTCTACGACGCCACGGTTCGACAGTGACGGTTTCTGGCGGCATAAGGGAATCGGGTTTTCAAAGCAGGGAAGTCTCACCGAAGCGATCCGGTATTTGATCGGTCGGAGCCCTGTGGGACTTTCGGCCAGGGAACTTGGAGAGAAGCTCCAGCACCCCTGCCATGCGGTGTTGACGATTCTGCACAAGGCTGGAGAGATTGACCGGATCAAGATAGGAGGCGAGTTTCGATACCTCTCAACGAAAGAGCGAACTAATCGCAGACAGCGGGCGCAGGTGCTCTTGGAGTAGAAGCCTGAATCACCAGCGTCGTTAGGCGCACAGGCGGCCGTTTTCGTGTTGGTCGAATACATCAATAACCCGGAACTGTCGTTTGAGCAGATCGCCTGCAACGTAGAGAAGCGCAGGCAAATCACCGTCACCCAGGAAAGCATCCGCTGCTTCTTTAAGGAGCAGGGAGTAAAAAAAACGCCCGAAA
>JAGYMT010000520.1 GCA_018400335.1 Kiritimatiellia bacterium
CAGGATGGCCTTCCCGTCGGCGCGGGGGTTCCACGCCAGTTGCGCGAGCATGTAGTAATGGAGCCCCTGGTTGGCCCATTGGCCGTAAACCGCATCCATCCACAGGCCCTTGACGTTTTTCTCACCGACCAGTCGCAGCTCTTCAATGGCGCGGTGCGGGGCCACGTTCGGTTTGCCGATGTGCCACCCACTGCCCTGCCCGATGTTAGGGCGCCAGATGAGGTTGTCAGTCACCTTGGTGTAGTCGAGGAAGAGCTTGCGGGCATCAAGGCCGGTGCGGGGATGGGTGCCATGTGACCGGTGAAACCCATGCACGGCTTGCACCAGGACGTTATCCTCCGGTACGGCCGCAACCGGTGGAGGCGTGGAGTTCCCGTACGCGAGGATCGTGACGTAGTAGTCCTTGTCCGGGTACCGTTCCTTGAGCAGGCGGCCCAGAACGTTGGCAAACGTAACCTGACGATCGGACATCGCCACGTATTCCTGTGCTATACCGCTCCAGCGGTGCATGACGCGGGTGGCGTCGGGATGATCCCATTCGAGACAGTTCTCACAGGTGCAATAGCCCTCATACGCCCCGTCGTTGGCGGCGGCGTTAAATACCTGCTGGTAGGGATTCACCTCCAGTCTGTCTTCCACCTGCTTCAACCATTGTTCCCAGACCGCGGGGTTGCTCTTGCACATTTTGATGTATTGTCCCGGCCGCTTCCCATGGAGGGGCCAGGTTCCCCGCGTGCCGTCCGGCTGCAAGGCGAAGTATTCAGGATGCTCCTCGTAAAACCGCTCCCACCAGTCCGAGAATCCATGTCCACCGGATATGGTGAGCGAATCCAGTTGTATCCGCTGGAATCGGGCCCACTCGTGCCCTCCATGCTGCCGTTGCAGCCTGTAGATCATGAACACTCCGGCGCGCGCGCGGAATTGGGGATGGTACCGGTATTCAAAAGGCGCAAAGGCGATTGTCTTCTTCGCCACAACGTCCTCGCCCAGCTCGCCCGGCCAGAGCCAACGCACATCCAGGTAATCCTGAAGGAAGGTGTAGACCGCATTGACGGTACCGTATTCCTGCTGAAGCCCATTGACGGTCTTGCGTCCAAACTGGGCCTCCAGATGCTCCGGCTTCCACACGTCGCGCCCCGCGATGACGAGGTGATGCTCATTGGCCGCGATGAGGATTTCCTCGGGATGCTCGAAGTCAAAGTCGAGGTCGGGGAAAAGTTCATCCAGAACCGGCTGGTGGCCCACCCAGATGGCGCTTTCGGGGATCGGATCGGGGGCGCCCTCGATCACATCGGGGAGCGCACCGCTTGTCTTCCCGATATATTCCGCCAGCTCGTCGGCCGCACGACGCGTGAAGGGAGGCGCATCTTCGAAAACAACAATCGGTGCTTGCGGCCGGCCGTCTTCGACCAAAACGATTTCTCCATACGCGGCATACGAACCAACGCCGCCAACGATAATCGACAAAACGGCAACTGAGAGAAAAAACATCCGGCCTGAACGTCCTGTATTTCTACTTGTCATTCTATTCATTCCCCTCTGGAAAGTTTAAAAGTGACTGACGTTTATTTGCAGTAAATATTCAGTGAACCCCGTCTCACTTGATCACCACCGTGCCCTGTGTCGGTGGGATGATGAATAAGCAC
>JAGYMT010000521.1 GCA_018400335.1 Kiritimatiellia bacterium
CACCGCTAACACACACCGGCGAGTCAGGGTGAGCAGGTGTCGGGTTTCAGGTTTCAGCGAAGAGTTTCGGCCGTCGCCCTTTGGTCTATGAATAGGCATGCCGGTTTGCGATTCGGAGATTTCTTCTGAATTGGACTATACCGCTAGTCCACCGGACTTGTCTCTGAGAACATATGCAGCTTGAAATACAATACCAGATGACCATTGTTCTGGAGCCGGCCGTCCCGGCCGGATGGAAAACGGCGGGGACCGCCGTCTCCAGAAACAAGGACAATCAGTCACATGAAAAACCTGGGCATTGCGCCCGGAGGCCAGACTGCCACAGGTTCGCCCGTGAAGGAAACATCTGAAATCTTTAAACGAAGTTGGCTGGAATTAATGTTGCTATTTTGTGACAATTAGTCGCAACCGGGCCATACTCTGTATTGGCAACCTGGTAGAGAATGAATGCGTCAGCAAAGAGCCTGGCATGAAACTTCAACATCGCATAAAGAATGAATACGGCCGATGCGTCGAACCCAACGAAACGGTGCAAACACTCGAAGCTGTTCTGAAACCTAAATATGATTACTGGATTTACGAAGAGGAAGTGGCCCCGCATCTTCACTGGTCAGCACTGTTCATCGAAGACATGGAATTTCGCTCCATGGGCAAGGGCGTGAACGCCGTGCAGAGCCGAGCAGGGGCGCTGGCCGAGGCGGCCGAATGGCTCACCCCTCTCGATACCGAAAAGCTCCAGGGCTACGTTGCCGCGCGGCAGGATGAGCTTGAGGACGTGCTGCCCATCGAAAAGCTTATCTCCCACATCGCCAACGCCACCCCGCCGGTTCTCGATCACATCAAGTCGCTGGATGTCGCCATGCACTGGGTGGACGGTTTTTCGCTGCTCGACGACGGGTCGATCAAGGTCCCGATCGAATACGTGAGAATGATCAACGGTCCGAACGGCAAGGCGGCGGGCAATTGCATCGAGGAGGCTATCGTCCACGCGATGAACGAGGTGTTCGAGCGTCGTGTTCACATCACGGTGCTCAAGAACAGAATGATCGTTCCGACCATAATTCCCGAGACGGTGCCCCACCCTGTTATCCGCGAGCAGATGGACTTCATGCGCGACAATAACATAGAGGTAACACTCAAGGATTTGTCTTTGGGTGGCGTAATGCCGTGCGTAGGCGCATATTTCAAAGACACGTCAGTGCCGGAGGAATACCAGTTTCATCACGCCTTCAAGGTTGGCTCCTCCTTCAACCGCGAGGAAGCGTTGATACGCGTCTTCACCGAATATGCGCAAGGCCGCAAGAGGGATGAGTTCAATCCACGCTCCGAGGCAGACCTCAAGCGAATTCTCGATCCTGACTTCCGGGCTCTTCCCGCCACGAATGACAATTGCGATAATTTCCTGTCAACATTCATGTTCGGATTCGTGCCCTGCCGTGATGCAACCTTCCTTGAACAGGGCGAGCGGATCGCTTTTGACCCAGGAATCCGCTATGAGGACTGCATGGACGATATAGCCCATGCGTGCGAGATTTGCGAACGGCTCGGCAAGGACTGTATCGTTGTGGATATGTCCAACCCCAAGACAGGTTTCGCTGTCGCGCAGGTGATTATACCAGCGACTTTTTTTCTTTCTTTTTG
>JAGYMT010000522.1 GCA_018400335.1 Kiritimatiellia bacterium
CGTGGTGATCGGCAGTCTCGTGATCACCAACTGCACGCGAACTATCGGATTCAAGCAGGGCGTCGCGGCGGACATGGAGATTGCCGATTACTTCTATCTTGGCACGGGCGCTACGGTTCTGTGCCGGTATGCATCTACCGCTGGAAATGGTACCGGTCGAACAATCACTGTCGGTGGCGATGCGATCATTAAAGGTGTTGTCAGCGCCGACTCCTGCGGTTTTCCGCTTGCGACGGGGCCAGGTTATAACGCTTCCGGCAGTTCTCATGGTGGCATGGGAGCCGGAGGATCAGTCTATGGCTCAGTGTCGGAGCCTACTTCTTTGGGCAGCGGAGGATTTAACGGCGGCTACGGAGGCGGCGGAGCGATTAAATTGGATGTGGCTGGAGACTTGATCTTGGATGGCACGCTTTCGGCTGATGGGCGATGTGATCAATGGGCGGCATCGGGAGGAAGCATATGGGTGATATCGTCGAATTTTTCCGGGGTCGGCACGATAAGGGCCAGGCCGATCGGGAGTCCTCTCGGCAGCGGAGGGGGTGGACGAGTCTCAATAGTGTACGATACGTCGTCTTTTACAGGCGTTGTTGATCTATCGGGGCGAGGTACTGTCGGCCAGCCCGGCACGCTGTGGGAGCCGAATCGCTATGTCGGGCGCGAGGGCACGGCTGAGTCTCCTGTAGACATCCTGATAACCAATCATTATCAGTATTATCCGGCTGACACAAACTCAGTTTATTATTGGAACCTTACGCTAAAAAGCTCTTCATTCGAATTGCACAAGAATTCTCTCGTTTTGGGAGACCTTGTTCTGACCAACAACGCGAGACTCCGTTTTGACCGTGCGAGAGGCGGCAACAATCATTTCGATCTCAAAACTCTGAAAATAACCAACAGCATTTCTATATATGGCGGCAGCTCGCTTTACTTGCACCCTGAAGGAGAATATAAGCTTGGCGGCGATTTTTTCCTTGCTTCAGGGGGAACGAGTTTTACCTACGGCAAGACAACTGAAATTAACCAGGATTCCGGAGGAACCGCGACTAATCGGCATGGAATAGGCGTCACGATCAACTGCCGGAATGCTGTGATCAATGGGTTGATTGACGGAAACGTGGGTGGATTTCTGGAGGCTGGTCCGGGCACATTCATGTGGTATCATTCCGGCCATGGAGGACGGGGGTTTTGGAACGCAAATATAGGACCTGCCTACGGACGCCTGACCCGTCCCACCGCCTTGGGCAGCGGCGCGACTGAGGGAAAGCGCGGCGGCGGAGCCGTGAAGTTGAGCGCTTCCGGAAATGTGGCGTTGAACGGCACAATACGGGCGGACGCCGAGAATTACAACTGGGCGCCATCCGGCGGCAGCATATGGGTTGTCGCGGGCGGCGAACTGTCTGGCGCCGGCGTGGTCAGCGCGAAAGGCGGCGGAGCGCAGTACGGGAACACGGGAGGCGGCGGGGGAAGAATCGCCTTCGAATACGAGACCTATTCATTCAGCGGGTCTATTTATGTGAACGGCGGTTCCGGAGCGACGTCAATAGGCGAGTGGGGGACTGCTGCTTCCTTGCAGCTTCCAGTTTTTGGAGCGATTCAAAGCGATTACACGGTCAGCCGCCATCTTAATGGC
>JAGYMT010000523.1 GCA_018400335.1 Kiritimatiellia bacterium
GTATCTCGCGGGCCACAACGGCAAAGCCCTTGCCGGACTCGCCCGCCTTCTCGGCCTCGATCGCCGCGTTCAGCGACAGCAGGTTGGTCTGATCGGCAACCTTGGTAATGGTGGTGACAACGCCCCCGATGTTGGCGGCCCTGGCAGTGATGGAGGCGAGCTTTTCCGAGATGGATGCCGAGGCCTGGACCATCCGCCGAATGGATGACTCCATCCCGTTAAGGCCGGCCCGTCCCGCGTCGGCAATCGTCACGGCGCCCTCGGCCACGTCGCTGACGGTTTCCATTGTCCGCGAGAGCTCCTGGGAAGTGGCGGAGATCTCCCGCGAAGCCGCGACCACCTCGGTGGTGGAAGCGCTGAAGTTGGCGACGACCGACTCCTGCTCACGCGATGTGGCCGCTATTTCGGAGGCGGTTGAAGCCAACTGGCTGCCGGACTGCTGGACCTGTCCGACCAGTCCGTTCAAACCGTCCGCCATTGCCGATATCGAGTTCCACAGTGTGCCGGTCTCGTCACGCGGGGCGGCGCGAATCCGGTTGATATCGGCAATCGTTTTCCGCGCCTGGGCAAGCCTGCCCTGCGCCACCAGTTCCGCGACGCGGACGAGATCAATGACCGGGCGCGTGATTGAGCGGGCTAGTAACAGGAGGATGATTCCGGCGAGAAGAACCGCGGCTATTCCGGCGGCAATGTTGATGTTCCTAATCTTGATGGTCGAGGCCATTATTTCCGCGGCGGGCGCCCGGGCGACGACGATCCACCCGAATTCAGGGTCGGTTCGAAAAGCCGCAAGCGCTTCACTGTCCCTGAAGGCATATCGCATGTCGCCGTTCTTCCTTGTCATAATCTCGGGGCCGAAGGCGAAGTTGGCGAGGTTCATGGACATGACAAGCGCCGGATCGGGGTGGGAGCACATCATGCCTGTCCTGTCAGTCACGAACACATAGCCGGAGGCGCCAATCTTGATAGGCTCCACGAATTTACGCGTGAAATAGTTCAAGTCCAGAGCGCCGAGGAACACGCCCGACTGTTTGCCCGCGCTGGTCACAGGCACCGCGATGGCAACCACCGGGTTGCCGGAAACCTTGCTGCGAATGACATCGGAAACAACCACCTCTCCCGTCATGGCCTTCTGAAAGTAATCGCGGTCCGCGATGTTGAATTCGCGGGCGCCTTCCGGGGCTGTCGAGCAAACCGCCTTCCCGGTTCTGTCGGCCAGCACGATCGTCTCGTAATAGGGCGCATCCCTGTTGAAGCGCTGGAGGGCTTCAATACCCTCCGCGACCGCCGCGGGGGCGGGAGCGATCGAGGCTGCGATGTTCATAAAAAGGGGCATCTCGCTCCAGAGAACCAGGTCCCGCTCGCGCTCACCGATCCACGCGCCGATGCTCTTGCTCGCGAATTCGGCGATCTGGTTCATCGATTCAACCGCGGACTTCTCCATTGCCGCGCGCGACACGCGGTATGTAAGCACGGCCGATATCGCGAGCCCGATCATGAACAGAAGAATGGTCGGGACAACGATCCTTGTACGCAGGCCTATGGTCTTCATCTGGAATTCCTCGTATGGTTAGCTCCTTAATTTTCGTTTGTTCGACTAAATGAGTT
>JAGYMT010000524.1 GCA_018400335.1 Kiritimatiellia bacterium
TGACGTCGAAACCGGCGAGTTCCGCTTGAGGTGCATGCCGGGCGTCAGCCTCGAATCCATCATCAGCGCGCTTGACAGGTTGGATTTCCCGGGGTCTGAGTCGTGGCCGGAAGCGGACCGCGCCGCATTGCGGAGCCTGAGCGAGAAGGGTCCTCACATATTCCCGCCGGATCCCACCGAACGTACCGCTGGGCTCGGGGGAATGGCGGCGTGCAACGCATCGGGCGCGCGCACCCTCTACTACGGGCCGACGCGCGATTATGTTACGGGTCTGCGCGTGATTCTCGCGGACGGCTCGCTGCTCGTTCTGAAGCGCGGCGAGCGGCATGCCGCGCAGGACGGCACGTTCAGCCTGGCGCTGCCGGGCGGATCAGCAAGGACAGGCAGGATTCCCGCGCGCCAGGCGCCAGCCGTCAAGAACGCGGCCGGCTACTACTCGAAGGCGGGGATGGACCTGCTGGACCTCTTCGTCGGCTCCGAGGGAACGCTTGCCGCATATTCCGAGATTGAGATCAGGCTGGTGAAGAGGCCGGAGAGCGTTCTGGGCGTGCTGGGCTTCTTTCCTTCGGAGGCGGAAGCGCTTGCCTTCGTGTGCGCGGCGCGCGGCGATGGACCGGGGGAGCTTTCGCTGCCGGACCGTCCCATGGCTCTGGAGTTCTTTGACTTCCAGTCGCTTGATCTGCTGCGCGAGGAGAAGCTGGCGCAGGGCGCGGGAAGCGTCATTCCGGCCCTTCCTGAAAACGCCCACACTGCGGTGTACGTGGAACTCGCGCTTCGTGATGCCGGCGACGAGGCCATGGAGCAGGCCGGCGAGGCCCTGTTAATGATGCTTGAATCTTGCGGAAGCGATTCGGAAACTGCGTGGACCGCATTCACCGACGAGGAAGCCGAGAAACTCAAGAGCTTTCGTCATGCCCTGCCGGAGACGGTCAATCGGCGGGTGGGCGCGCGGGCCGCATCGTGTCCCGGTCTGACGAAGCTCGGCACGGATTTTGCCGTGCCGGACGCGCGGCTGGAGGAACTGGCGGCGCTTTACCGCTCCGCGCTCGACCGGGCGGGCTTTGAATACGTGATTTTCGGGCACATTGGCAACAATCACCTGCATGTCAATATACTGCCCCGCGACATGGCGGAATACGACAAGGGCAAGGCAATCTATCTTGAAATTGCCCGCCAGGTGGTTGAGTGGGGCGGAACGGTGTCCGCCGAGCACGGAATAGGAAAGCTCAAGAGGCCGCTTCTTAAGCTCATGGCCGGCGATGACGGCATCGCGGACATGCTTGCCGTTAAGAAGGTGTTCGATCCGGACTGCCGTCTCAATCGGGGCAATCTGTTCTGAAGTGGTTGAACGGCAGGAAGCCCGGCGGCGTTTTGCGCGGATTCGGATATGCTTTCTCCGTTTGAATTGATCAAATAGTTTACCAGCCTAAGCCGCCCTATGCTATAGTTCCTGACACTATGTGGTAAGATGAGTAGACAAGTGTAATGCAAGAGAACTTATAAGCAGCCCTTGAAAAGGGGTGTCAAGCAAAAAACAGGGAAAAGACAGGAGCATTATAGCCCACGCCATGGCGTGGCAGGCACAAAGTTTATCCCGCAAGGCGGGA
>JAGYMT010000525.1 GCA_018400335.1 Kiritimatiellia bacterium
AACTCGACCTTTACCGGATCGGTGTCTGTCGCGGGAGCCGTGGGCGGGCAACCAGGAACGCTGTGGGAGCCGAATCGCTATGTCGGCAGGGAGGGCTCACCCGATGCGCCGGAGAACATTGTTATAAACCATAATCATCAATATTATGCATCGGACACAAATTCGGTTTATTATTGGAACCTTACGGTGAACGGCGTCTGGTTTGAAATGCACCGGAATTCGCTTGTGTTGGGAGACCTTGTTGTAACCAACAACGCCAGGCTCCGTTTCGACCTTGCGAAAGGGGGCAGTGATCGTTTCGATCTAAAGGATTTAAAAATCACCAACAGCATCAGCGTGCATAATGCCTGTTATCTCTACTTGAACCCCGAGGGCGACTATGATCTGGCGGGCGATCTCTACGTTGAAACCAATTCAACAATTCAGATATTTGGAAAGACAAACGCCATCAACTCGGCATCGGGCGGAACCGCCGGCAACCCGCACGGCATCGGCGTCACGATCAATTGCAGAAATGCCACGGTCAAGGGAACAATAGACGCGAGGCTTGGCGGGTTTCGCGACACGAGAGGCCCGGGTTATTACCACGATGTGGCCGGGCATGGAGGCCGGGGTTTTAGGACTACGGGTGGTTCAATTGGCCCCAGCTATGGAAAAATAACTCGCCCCACGGCTTTGGGCAGTGGCTCCACCGGCAACTACTATGGCGGCGGCGCCATAAGGGTGAATGCAAGCGGCAATATCGCTATGGAAGGATGGATTTGCGCGGATGGTCAAGCGTATCAATGGTGTCCTTCCGGAGGCAGCGTGTGGCTTACGGCATCGGGCGAGCTGTCCGGCGCCGGCAGCATTTATGCCAGGGCTTTGGGCTCTACGAGAACAGCCGGAGGCGGCGGAAGGGTGGCTATCGAGTATGGGACATCGAGTTTCAATGAATCCGGGATTTATGTTAATGGTGCAGTCGCCTGGAGCGCTGACTGGGGCGGCACTACCGGCGAATATGGAACGGTTGCCTCCATGCAGCTTCCAGTTTTTGGAGCGATTGAAAGCGATTACACGGTCAGCCGCCATCTTAATGGCGTCAGCATCACTCGCGTGATGGAGTCCACGGGAAAGGCGCGATGGCTTCGGTGGGTTGAAGAGTCGAAACAGCTTAAGGTCTCCGACCAACTCAACAACACGGTCACCTATACGCTCACCGGGCTTATGCCGAATATGGAATATTTTGTGAAGGTTGACGATGTTCTTGTGTTCACGGGGGATAGTGATGAGAATGGACGTCTCACTGGCGTTTCAGTGAGCCTTACGGGCGGACCGCGTACGGTCCTTGTGTTTCCAAACGTGCCGCCCGGATCGGTGATCAGTCTATACTAATGGCTTCGCCAACCCTCACCCCTTCCCTCTCCCAGAGGGAGAGGGTGATCGGAGGCTTCGCCAACCCTCACCCCTTCCCTCTCCCAGAGGGAGAGGGTGATCGCAGGCTTCGCCAATCGGTAAAATATCGAGAGGAGAGTATTATGCATGGATGCGCGTTGACTAGAGCATGTTTGACGGCCGTATTGTTCGCGGGGCTTGTCGGGGCACGGGCTGAGTCCGTCGTTCT
>JAGYMT010000526.1 GCA_018400335.1 Kiritimatiellia bacterium
ACACACGGAGAAATGACATGGAAGAGAAGAACAGGATGGAAGACGGCAGGTCGAGACGCGAGCATTCGGGGCAGGGCGCCCGTAACTACAGGGGCAGAAATAATTCAAGCGCATCAAAGATATATTTGCCGTCTTCTTCCGCGAGCGGGAACAGAACCGGCGCTCCGTCCTCCGCCGCCAAGGCCGCGGCGGCAGACACCGCGGCGGAAGATGATGCGCCGACCCCCTCTTCCGGCGAGAAAAAGCAGGGCGTGCTGAACCTGGCGGAACTTCAGGAGAAGACGGTGCCGGAACTCAATGAGCTGGCCGACGGTCTCGGCTTGCAGGACCTCGGAGCGCTCAGAAAACACGAGCTGATCTTCGAAATCCTGAAGGTCAATGCGCGTTCCATGGGAACGCTCATCAGTAAGGGCGTTCTTGAAATCCTGTCCGACGGCTTCGGATTTCTCCGGTCTCCTCACTATAACTACCTGCCGTGCCCCGAGGATATTTACGTGTCCCCGTCGCAGATCAGAAGATTCGCCCTGCGCACCGGCGACCTGGTGGAGGGCGAGATTCGGTCGCCTAAGGATAAGGAGCGGTTCTTCGCGCTGCTGCGCGTCGGAACAGTCAACAACGAGGACCCTGAGAAATCAAGGAGCAAGATCCCGTTCGAGAACCTGACCCCGCTGTTTCCGGATCAGAGAATCATGCTTGAAACGGAGCCCGGCGAGATTTCCATGCGGGTGATGGATATCTTTACCCCGATAGGAATGGGACAGCGCGGATTGATCGTGGCGCCGCCAAGGACGGGCAAGACGGTGCTTCTCCAGAAAATAGCGAACAGCGTTTCGGCCAACCACCCCGATGTCTATCTGATCGTGCTCCTGATAGACGAGCGCCCGGAGGAAGTGACGGATATGGAGCGGAATACGAAGGCGCAGGTTCTCAGCTCGACGTTTGACGAGCCGCCCGAGCGCCATGTGCAGGTGGCGGAAATGGTGATCGAGATGGCCAAACGAATGAGCGAATGCGGACGTAACGTTGTCATTTTGCTTGACAGTATCACACGCCTTGCGAGAGCTTATAACGTTCTTGAGCCGCATAGCGGCAAGATCCTGTCGGGAGGCGTTGACTCTAATGCGCTTCATAAGCCCAAACGCTTTTTCGGGGCCGCCAGGAACATCGAGAACGGAGGCAGCTTGACTATCATGGCCACCGCGCTGGTTGATACAGGCAGCAGGATGGATGAGGTGATATTCGAGGAGTTCAAGGGAACGGGTAATATGGAGCTGAATCTGGACAGGCACCTGGTGGATAAGCGCGTGTTCCCGGCAATCAATATGGAGAAATCCGGGACCCGCAAGGAGGAGCTGCTGCTTCACCCGGACGAGCTGAACAAGATATGGCTCCTTCGTAAGGCATTGAACGGCGTGCCGCCCGTCGAGGCCATGGAGCTGGTGATTAACCGTCTCAAGAAGACAAAGAGCAATGCGGAATTCTTGATGGCGGTGCACGAATAGTGCCTCATTGTCGAGATACTGCTATAAAAAACAAGAAAACGGTTCGTTGCGCGTTAAGCGATCACCCTCTCCCTCTGGGAGA
>JAGYMT010000527.1 GCA_018400335.1 Kiritimatiellia bacterium
GTTCCAGTCCCGCGCACCCTCGAGCCATTTACCGAACCGCCCGTGCTTGACGTGGTCCGGCACCCAGTTGATCTCCTCGTTGCATGCTATCAACTTGTCCTTGATTTTCTCAACGGCGAAGTACCACGCATCCATTGAGCGGTAGATCAGCGGCGTGCGGCAGCGCCAGCAATGCGGATAGTTATGATCGAGAGTGCGGTTGAGTAGCAGGACTCCTTCATCTTTAAGGCGCCTGATCACGTCCCGATTGCAGTCGTGGACATTGCGACCAACGAAGTCCGGAGCCTCGTCGGTGAAACACCCCTTCGAATCAACCGGGTTCTTCACGGGCAGACCGTTCCGCCGGCAAAGCCAGTAATCATCCTCGCCGAAAGCAGGCGCGCAATGCACAATGCCCACTCCGTCCTCCAGTGTCACGAAATCACCGGCAAGAATCCTGAAACAGCCCTCGGCGGCGCAATCGCGGAAATAGGGAAAAACGGGGTCGTAGCCGCGCCCGACGAGTTCGCGCCCCTCGAACATGCGCAGTATTGCGGGCTTCTTTCCGAACAGGCTTGACCACTTTGGAAGAAGGTCGGCGGCCGCGACGAGCACACGCCCCTCGTGCTCGAATGCCGCGTAACGGTATCCGGCGCCCACAGCCAGCGCCAGATTGGATGTGAGAGTCCACGGCGTGGTGGTCCATGCAAGATAGAAGGCAGGCTTCCCGTCAATATCATCGTGCGCCTTGAAAGCAACGATCACCTCGGGATCCTGCCGAATCCGGGTGGAATCAGATTCCCTGGTATCTGAAATCGAGAGAGCAGTCTCGCAGTGGTAGCAATACGGCGTTACGCGGTAATCCTTGTAAATAAGCTCCTTATCGTAACACTCCTTGAACACCCAGAGCACCGACTCCATGTAGGAAGTGTTGAGCGTTCTGTAGGCGTTCTCGTAGTCCACCCAGCGTCCGATCTTGTGGATATAGGTCTCCCACGCACTGTTACAGTCGGAAACAAGTTTGCGGCACTCGTCATTAAATGCCGCGACTCCGAACGATTTCTCGATCATCGTCTTATCTTCAATTCCCAGCTTCCGCTCGACGGCGTTTTCGATGGGCAGCCCGTGACAGTCCCAGCCCCACCGACGCGGCACTGAATAGCCGGCCATCGTGAAAAAGCGCGCGAGCGCATCCTTCAGGATCGAAACGAAGATCGTGCCCATATGCGGCGAGCCCGTGGGAAAAGGCGGCCCGTCGTAGAACACGAATTCCCTGTCGGACAGGCCCAGCGACTTCTCAAAAACCCTATTTTCTCTCCAGTAGGCCAGAGCGTCGCGCTCCAAGGCCGGAAAGCTGACTGAACTGTTCACCTGCCTGTACATCCGTATCCTTCCGCAATCCCGAACCGTCAGCCGGGGGCATGGCGCGGCGCGAACCCGTTACCAAGTCCGCTCGCGCCGGCGCCCCGGCCCGTCCGAACAAAATCCCTAATGGCTTCGCCAACCCTCACCCCCTGCCCTCTCCCGGAGGGAGAGGGTGATCGCTTAACGCGCAACGAACCGTTTTCTTGTTTTTTGTCGGTGTTTCCCGACAATGAGGT
>JAGYMT010000528.1 GCA_018400335.1 Kiritimatiellia bacterium
GGCAGGCGCAAGCAGGGCGAAGCGAAGGTTACCCTTGGTGAACCGGGTGCGGGATCAAGCTGCTTTCTTTGTTTTTTATGTGGCCATTTGTTGAAATCTTATTACTGGTTCTTTACACGGCGCTGATGCTCGTGTTGACGATTTACGCCGCCCACGCGTATCTGATGCTTTACCTCTACCGCAAGAACAGCGCCGGGCGCGCCAAACCGGTTTGCGAATACACGGAATGGCCGCGCGTGACGGTGCAGCTTCCGATATTCAATGAGCAGTATGTCGTCGGCAGACTGCTTGATGCCGTCTGCGCGCTGGACTATCCGCGTGATCGTCTTGAGATTCAGGTGCTGGATGATTCCACGGACGAAACACAGGACATTGCAGAACAACTGGTCCTCAAATACCGGGCACAGGGAATCAATATTCAGTATCTGCATCGCTCGGATCGAAAGGGGTTCAAAGCCGGCGCACTGAAAATGGGGCTCGAAAAAGCCGCCGGAGATTTCCTTGCAATTTTTGATGCCGATTTCCTGCCCGGACACGATTTTCTGCGCAAGACCATGCCCCACTTCTCATCAGAAGAAATCGGGGTGGTGCAAGCCCGATGGGGCCACCTGAACGCCTGTTATTCCATGCTGACGCGTGGACAGGCCATCGGGCTGGACGCGCATTTCGTCCTGGAACATGGCGCGCGCAACTCCTCGGGAATCTTTATGAACTTCAACGGCACTGCCGGGGTCTGGCGCAAGGCCGCTATCATTGACGCCGGCAATTGGCACGAAGACACGCTGACCGAGGATATGGATATCTCTTATCGCGCCCAGTTGGCGGGATGGAAATTCGTATATGTTAATGATGTTGTCTGTCCTGCCGAAATTCCAGCCGAAGTATTCGGGCTCAAGAACCAGCAGTATCGCTGGGCCAAGGGCGCCATCCAGACCGCCAGAAAGCTGCTGCCCGCGATCTGGCGAAATCGGACCATTCCGTGGCTTGTGAAGTTTGAGGCAACGGTCCATTTGACCAACCACATGGTCTTCCCGGCAATGCTTGCGATCTCTCTGCTCTGCTTCCCGCTTATGTGCATGGGAATCCGGCATCCGGATTCGGCGCTGTTCTTCTGGTTGACCGCTCTCTTCACCGTCAATGCCTTCAGCTACCCGCTCTTCTACATTTACGCACAGCGCGAGCTTTACACCGACTGGAAGCGCCGGGTGCTTTTCCTGCCGCTCCTCATCGCCGGCGCGATCGGACTTTCCGTGATTAACACAAAGGCTGTCTTAAGCGCGATCATGGGCCGGCAAAGCGCATTCACCCGCACCCCGAAATTCAACATGTCTGACCGCAAGGCTTTCTCGTGGAAGGGCCGACACTATCGCAACCGGTTCAACATCACCGTGCTGGCAGAACTCCTGCTGGTCATCTATACCACGTTCACGCTCATCTACGCGTTCAACCACCTGCAATTCCAGGCCATACCGATCATTCTGATCTATTGGCTGGGATTCATGTTCATCGGCGGACTTTCGCTTGTCCACGCCGTGCAGCGCTGATGTTACTCTACACAGGCCGCCGTCGTCATGGTCA
>JAGYMT010000529.1 GCA_018400335.1 Kiritimatiellia bacterium
GCCTGACTGCGAGCGTACTTGCTCAGGCAGGCGCAAGCAGGGCGAAGCGAGGTTACCCTTGAACCTTAATTGCCTTATGATTCCGGCGGGCATACAGCACGAGCGGGCCCGATCCGGCAACGAACTGAACGAAAGGAGCAGATATGTCCGGCGGGGCGGCGAGAAAGAGCAAGTACAAGCGGGTTTTGTTGAAACTGAGCGGGGAGACACTGCGCAGGCCCGAATCGCTCGTGAGCATAGAGCCGGACATGGTTCTCACCCTTGCAAAGCGTATAAAGAGCGCGCGGCGCATGGGCGTCCAGATAGCGGTCACGATCGGCGGCGGCAACATATTCAGGGGCAGCAGGCAGGCGAATGGAATTGATCGCAACACCGGCGACTACATGGGAATGCTTGCCACCGTGATCAACGCGCTCGCCCTGCAGGACGCGCTTGAGAAGATCGGCGTTGACACACGCGTCCAGACGGCTATCGAGATGAAGCAGATCGCCGAGCCTTTCATTCGGCGTCGCGCCATTCGCCATCTCGAGAAGGGCCGCGTGGTGATCTTCGGCGGCGGCACGGGCAACCCCTACTTCACAACCGACAGCGCCGCGGCCCTGCGCGCGAACGAAATTGATGCCGAGGCGCTGCTCAAGGCCACTAAGGTGAGCGGCGTCTACTCCGCCGATCCCAAGAAAAATCCCGGCGCTAAACGATATAAGACACTCACCTTCCAGCAGGCCCTCTCCGACTGTCTGCAGGTGATGGATTCCGCGGCTTTTTCACTGTGCATGGAGAACAACATATCGATCATTGTCTTCGATTTTTTCAAGTCGGGAAACATTGAGCGAGTGATGGCCGGCGACCGCGTCGGCACGCTCGTCACAAACTGAGGGAGAAGATCATGGAATCAGCCAATGACATCCTGTTGGAAACTGAAGATAAAATGTCCAAGTCCCTGGACTACCTCAACCAGCAGTTTTCAGGACTGCGCACCGGCAAGGCATCGACCAGCCTGGTCGAGAACGTGTCGGTCTCCTATTACGGCACCACCGTGCGCCTGCGCGAGCTCGCGGGCCTTTCCACCCCGGAGCCCCGGCTGATCGTGGTCAATGCCTATGATCCTTCCGCTCTGCCGACCATCGAGAAGGCAATCGTGGCGGCCAATCTGGGCGTGACCCCTCTTAATGACGGACGAATAATCCGGATCCCCATACCCGAACTCAGCGAGGAACGGCGCAAGGAGCTCGTGAAGGTCGCAAAGCAGATGGCGGAAAAGGGGCGGGTCGCCGTGCGCAGCATTCGCCAGGATGCCAACGAACGACTCAAGCGCCTGCAGGGGATCTCCGAGGATATAAAGACTGAGAGCCTCAAGACAGTTCAGGAATATACGGACGATTACATCAAGAAGATTGATTCCGCGCTGGACGCCAAGGAAAAGGAGATGACCACGTTTTGATGAAGATCTTGACCCCCCGCGACCTTGGGTATGAGAATTGCTATTTACGTCTTGACATTTCTGCGCGGAAACGCGAGGATATCGTTAGCTCCTTAATTTTCGTTTGTTCGACTAAATGA